>JBEKGV010000813.1:0-2873 GCA_050012615.1 Acetobacteraceae bacterium
AGCGGCGTGCATCGGGCTTAATTTAGCGGCTATGGGGCTTGACCTGGTGATCTCGCGCGGCACTGTGCCGCGATTGATGGCCGGCTCGGTGGCCGGCCATGACGAGGTTGGCATTGTGCCAAAGAGTCAGTCATTTGGGCGGTCGGCATAAGATCGGCGCACCGCGCTTTTATCGTCATGGACGGGTCAAGGCGCAACTATGACAGTGTAACGACAATGACCCGCGCTTTCGTGATGGTGAGCACTGGTCAGGTTCGCGAAAAGGACGACCTGTCGTGCCTTGGCAGATCGCCGATCCGCTCGATCGTGATGTCGGCCGGAGGATGCGCCGCGATTTCGGCGGGATCGAGCGCATAGCGTCCCTGCCGCGGGAACACCGTGGTGACCCGATCGCCCCAGATCTGCTTGACGGCGTGCAAAATGCGCAGCTTGTCGTCGATCATCACATAGTGCCTCGCCGGGAACCAGCGCTCGACATCCTCCAGTTCCTGTTCCTTGTGGATGTAAATGAGCACACGATCTTCGAAGCGATGCCACAACCCTGAACGCTCCACCTTTCTGGGCTGGAAGACCGCGTCGCCATCCGACAGGATGACCGTGGGACCCCATTGCTTCACATGCTGCACGGCATCCAACGCTCCGGGGTAAAGCCGGTCGGCGAACGGATAGTCCACGATCCAGTTCGCGGTTCGCAGCACGCGCGGGTCGTGCAGTTCCTCGACGCGATATCGCTCCAACGCGCCGAGGTAATCGGTGTATCCGAGTTCCGCGCGCAATTCCTCGAACAGCTCCCAGTAACGATCTCTCGCCCTGGTGCCGTAAGTCGTTTCAAGATGACCGCGAAGGTCCGACTGAATACGGTCGTTGTCGAGCAAAGTGTTGTCGACGTCGAACAGGAAGACGATGTCCACTGGATCCGCCATCAGTCGGCCTTTCCCGGCTTTGGGTCTCGCCACGGCCCGTCCGCGCCGATCAACTCGGCCGCCTCGCCGGGTCCCCAGGTGCCGCACTCATAGGTGTGGAGCGGCGCCACATTGTCCAGCACCGGATCGACAATGCGCCACTGCGCGTCCACCAGGTCCTGCCGGGTAAACAGGTCGCGGACGCCGCGCATCGCATCGCCGAGCAGGCGCTGATACGGCGGCAGGTCGGAGCCCGGCCGCTCGGTCAGCATCAGTTCGACATCATGCCCCACCATCCGCTCTCCCTGTGTCTTGACGCGCACGCCAAGGCCGACGGCGACGTCGGGGCCGATGCGCATGCGCAGATGGCTCGACGCCGCGGGAACGATTTCGCCGAATGTCTCGCGCGGCGGCCGCTTGAACTCGACGATCACCTCGGCGGCGGTCAGTGGTAACGACTTTCCGGCACGAATATAGATCGGCACCCTTATAGATCGGCACCCCGGCCCATCGCCAGTTGTCGATGGCGAGTTTGACCGCGACGAAGGTCTCGACCGTGGAGCTGGGCCGAACGCCGGGCACCTTGCGGTAGCCGGCATACTGGCCGCGCACGACATGCGCGGGATCCAGCGGATGCACGGCCTTCGACAACTCGGCTCGCTTGTCGCGAGTGGCTTCGGGGCCGTTGCCGGATGGCGGGTCCATCGTCAGATTGGCCAGCACCCGCAGCAGATGGTTTTGCACCACGTCACGCGTGGCACCGGTCTCGTCGTAGAATCGCCCCCGCTCCTCAACGCCGAAATCCTCCGCCATGGTGATCTGTAGGCCGCGCACGTAGAGCCGGTTCCAAAGCGGCTCGAACAGCGGATTGGCGAAGCGCGTGTAAAATATGTTCTGCACGGGCTCCTTGCCGAGACAGTGATCGATGCGGAAAATCTGAATAACGCGGGGAAGATTTGCTTGTAAGCGAGATCGCCGGTGGCACCGAAGATGACCAGCGCGTCCGAGAGCGGCGGGCTCGGCTCCGTCATCGCGGGAGTTTCGGGATGTCGAGGTCAGGTTTCATGTTGTTCACGTTCCGCTACCGTATTCGATGTGAGCTGGGGCGAGGAACCAGCAGTGGGACAGGATGAGGCGCGACGATATGGGATATGCCGCCGGGGTATTTCTCGCCATCTCTGCTCCTGGGCCCCTCTGGTCCTGGGACACCTGTGTTCCCGGCCGGCGGCGGCACGATCCCGGTTATTGATGGCCATCGCCACTTCTCTTGCCAGCACGCTTAATGTTCGACCTGCCGGCCGCTCCCAATCGTCGTCGTCCCGAGGCCGGCGGCGCATCGGCGCTGTCCCTTATCGAACCCGGCTCAGGCCGTGCCGGGTACCGTCATTCGCCGGATGGTGCCGGACGTGCTGTGCCCCTCCCGCAGATCGACCAACAAGATCTGTCCTCCCCAACCTCGGACGAGGTCGCCGCCGACCACCTGATCCACCGTATAGTCGGCGCCTTTGATCAACACCTCCGGCCGCAATGCGCGGATCAGTTCCAGCGGCGTGTCTTCGTCGAACAACACCACCATGTCGACCGGCGAGAGTGATGCCATGACGATCGCGCGCGCATCCTCATTTTGGATCGGGCGTGAGGGCCCTTTGAGCCGTCGCACCGACGCATCCGTGTTCAAGGCCACGATCAGCCGGTCACAGCCCGCGCGAGCGCGAGTCAGCAAGTGGACATGCCCAGGATGGATGAGGTCGAAACAGCCGTTGGCGAAGCCGACGCGGAGGCCTCGCGCGCGCCAGGTCGCGACCTGGTCCTTCGCCTCCTCGAGGCCGCGGATTTTGCGATCGGTGCTGGCGAGGCTGTCGGTGTGCAAGGCACTCAGCAACTCGGATTGGGCCACGGTCGCGGTGCCCGGCTTGCCGACCGAGATGCCGGCCGTAAGGTTGGCCAGCATCGCCGCTTCCGGCAGCGATG
>JBEKGV010000814.1:0-2863 GCA_050012615.1 Acetobacteraceae bacterium
AATATCCCGAGACCAACACCAGCTGAGGCACGCCGCCCTCAACGATACGCTCGAAACCGGCGAGCAGGATCGAGACCTCGTGGGCTCTTCCATAAAGTGTCTCGGGGATCAGCAGCCGGCCGGGCGTGTCATTCAGGCCCAGAGGGAAGTCGTCGATGCGGCGCTGACGTTCCCAATCGGCCAGGCAGCGGCACAGGTCGCGCTCAAGTCCGGCGGCGCTTTGGTAGCGCTCCTCGGCCGCCTTGGCGAGCAGCTTTATCACGATATTTGAGATGGGGGCCGGGACAGTCTCGACCCGATCGGCTGGCGGCGCCGGCTTCCGCGCGACATGGCAGTGGACCCACTCCATTGGGTCCGACGCGGTGAACGGCAGTGCGCCCGTAAGCATCTGATAGAAGACGACGCCGAGCGAATAGAGGTCACTGCGCGAATCGATCGAGCGATTCATCCGACCGGTCTGTTCCGGCGCCATATAGGCGAGCGTGCCGGCGATGGTTTCGGGCGGCGCGAGCGTCTGCCGCTCGCGCGGCGACCGCGTCGCGATGCCGAAACCGGTAAGCCTCGCCGCGCCATCAGCGCAGTTCACCAGGATATTGCCGGGTTTCTGGTCCTTGTGGACGAGGCCAGCCTGGTGCGCTTTGCCCAGAGCCGCGGCGACGCCGATCGCGTGGCGCAAGAAGACGCCGATCTCCATCGGCCGGCCGAGCAGGCGTGCCAGCGGTTCGCCGCCGGGGTCCTCCAGCACCAGCATGGCGCGGCCGTCTTCTCGTACGAACTCCAGCGGTTTTGCCGCCCAGGCGGCATCGAGTTCGTTCCTGAGCTGATATTCGTGCGCGAGCCGTTCGAGCGCCAGGGGCGGCGGGCGATCCGAGGCGAGGAGAACCGCGAGGACAGGTTTGTACTCACCCTCGGCCCCCAGCCGCGATCCGCGACAGAGAACGCGATCGCCGTCTCCCCATAAGACTTGCAGGCTCTGATCCATCGGCGCTCCACCGCGAGGAGGGGATCACGTGCCGGCCTTGGCCACCGGGCAATTGGTAGCAATCGCCATCACCGTGGTGACGGAGACGTGCGGTCCGATTGCGACCGCTGTGACTCGCGGGTTAGAATATCGTAAACGCGCGGCGAGGATCAAGAAACCCCCGCCTTTTGCCGGCCTCACCTTTGCTGGCCCCGCCTTTGATGGATTGGTCAGGCGTGATGGAGCGATCGTATGGGACCGTTTCATCGGGAGCCCTCCGGGCGGGGTTATCGCGGCTGCTGTCGTCGGCGGAGGCGAACTTAAGCAATGCCGATTGTCCCATCAGGCCGCGAAGCGATGCGCGATGTTGTTAAGGCGACGCCCAACAATAAACGAGTCGAGAGACGCGTACCCCTCCGCGTCATCACCGGGCCTGACCCGGTGAACTATCGCGGCACTGTGCTGGAAAAGATCACCGGGTCGAGCCCGGTGATGACGATCGGAGGAGAGCCCGGCCGGAGCGATAATTGTTGGGCGTCGCCTGAGCAATCCCCTGCGATCGGTCGGATTTCGCGATCGGCGAGCAATCTGGTCGCGACTTTCCGCGAACGCCCGGTCTCGCCGAATGGCGCGACAATGACAGGAGAGGCAAATGCCAAGGAGTGAAAATACGAAATCACGCCGCACGGCACTCGGCGCGGGATGCGCGATCGCGCTGACGGGCGTTTGCGCCGCTCTCACGCCAGGCGCCGTGCAGGCCCAGGAGAAGAAGTTCCTGATTGGCATTGTCGAGTTGCAACTCGCCAATCCGTTCTTCGGCAGGCTCGAAAAATCGGCCGTCGACACGGCCAGGAAGCACGGGCTCGATGTGATGACCGCCGAAGCAAGCACGGCCGGTGACTCGGCGACGCAGATCGCCGCGATCGAGAACATGATCAATCGCGGCGTGAAAGGCATCACGCTCGATCCCGCCAACTCGACCGCGCTTGTGCCGATCGTGAAAAAGGCACGCGATGCGGGCATCGTCGTCGTGACGACAAACACGTCGCTCGCACCGATGACCGCCGCCGACGCCACCTACGAGACCGACAACCTGCAGGCTGGCGTCCTTATCGGCGAATGGGCCAAGGCGGCCATGGGCTCGAAGCCCGCGCATATCGCGATGCTCGACTATGACCTCTCGAACAAGACCGCCAGGGCCCGGCACGACGGCTTTCTGAAGGGCTTCGGCGTCGCCGAGGGCGATCCCCAAATCAGCGGCACCGCCCTCACCCTGGGCAACGTGGAAACCGGCCAGACCGCAATGGAAAACCTGCTCTCCGCGCATGCGGACATCAATGTGATCTACACGATCAACGAGCCGGCGGCGCAGGGTGCCTTCTTCGCGATCAAAAAGGCCAGACGCGACGTTCTGGTAACGTCGATCGACGGCAGTTGCTCGGGGGTACGCAGCATCGCCGATGGAACGATCGGCGCGACCGTCATGCAATTCCCTATCCGAATGGGTGAGATGGCCGTCGACGCGGTCATCAAGGCGGTCGGCGACGACGTGAAGCCGAGCGGATTCCACAACACCGGGACCGTCCTGATCGCCGACCATCCGGTCGCCGGCGCTGAGTCCAAGGACTCCAGATGGGGACTGGAGAACTGCTGGGGGGAGTGAGGATGCGGGCCCCCGAACCTGCTGCGGCGACTGGTCCCCGGCCGGATCCGAACGACGCAGCCGCGGCCGCCGCGGCAGTTACTCTGGCCTCACCGCGGAGGCAGGCGCTGAGCCTCCTGGCCTATCCGATCACGGGGCCGCTCTTCGCCCTGATTTGCATATTTGTCGTGTTCTCGCTCACGACATCGACGTTTATGAACGCCGGCAATGTGTCCCTGATCGCCCAGCAATCGGTGGTG
>JBEKGV010000815.1:0-2852 GCA_050012615.1 Acetobacteraceae bacterium
GGGTTTCGGTTCGAACATGATGTTGTCGAACTGAACGTATTTGCCGTGCATCGATGGCCGGTCCTGGGTCCACAAGGCTTTCCAGGCCTCGATATATTCGTCCGTCACCGCACCGCGTTCGGCGAACGGCGGCGTGCCAAGCGCGTCGAACTCGGCCTTCATCCAGCCGGCACCGGCACCGGCGATCAGCCGGCCGCCGGATAGCACATCCACCGTCTGAAACAGTTTCGCGGTCAGAATGGGTGGCCGGTGCGGCACGACCACGACCGAGGTCAGCAGCTTGATCGTCTTCGTGCAGCCGGCCAGGAATGCCAGTGTCGCCAACAGGTCGAAACACTCGCCGGATTGCGCCGCCGGGTGCAGGCCGGTGGCGGTGTAGGGATAGGTGCCCTCGGGTTCCGCCGGCATGACCAGATGATCCGGTATGCCGACGATGGCGTAGCCGTTCGCCTCGGCGTCCTGCGCGACGCGCATCATGTTTTCGCGATTGGTCAGACAGCCGCGCGTGCCGATATGGATGCCGAAGTCCACGCCATTCTCTCCCCAGGTTGCCATACCGATTGCCTTTGGCCGGTGCATCGTGTGCTATCGGACCCTCAGCCGCAATTCAACCCGGGAGGAAGACATGCAGATCGGTTGCAGCGCGCCCACCAGTGGCCCTCTGATCGGGCCAGATAGCCTCGTTCGCATCGCCCAGGAGGCGGAGATGCTGGGGTTCGATTATGTGACGGTGAGCGATCATGTGATGATCCCCACGAGCATCGCCTCACGCTACCCCTACTCGGACTCCGGCGAATTTCCGTCGGGTGCCGCCGCCGAACGGCTGGAGCAATTGACCGCGGCGACGTTCATCGCCGCATCGACATCGAAGCTACGGATCGTGACCTCGGTGATGGTGGTACCGCATCGGCCCGCCGTGCTGACCGCGAAAATCCTCGCCACGATCGATTATTTGTCGAAAGGGCGCCTGACTCTCGGTATCGGGGCGGGCTGGTGCGAGGAGGAATTCATCGCAATCGGCACGCTGCCCTTCGCCGAACGAGGCGCGGTGACTGATGAATTCATGATGGTGTGTAAGGAACTCTGGACCAGCGACGCACCGAAATTCGATGGCAAATATGTGAAATTCAAGGACGTGCTGTTTCCGCCGAAGCCGGTGCAGAAATCGATCCCGATCTGGATCGGCGGCGAGAGTGGTCCGGCCATGCGGCGGACCGCGAAATACGGCGACGCGTGGTACCCGATCGGTACCAATCCGCAATTTCCGCTGGACACGCTGGACCGGTTCAAAGCCGGTGCCACGAAGCTGCACGGCATGACCGAGAAAGCCGGCCGGGATCCGAAGGCGGTTGGGTTGACGTACCGTGTGTCGTCAAATCCCGAGGCTCAACCGAAAGGCACGGTGGACGGCAAGCGGAAATTGTTCTCCGGTGGCGCCGCCGATTTCGTGGGTGACATGAAGGCGTTGCATGACGCTGGCGTTTCCTCGTTCGATTTTGGCTTGTTCGGTCCGAGCCTGGACGCGACGATCAACAACATGCGGAAGTTCCGTGACGACGTCGTGGCGAAGGTGCGCTGATCATGCGGATCGGCTTCAATGCCCCAACTTCGGGTCCGCTGATCGAACCGGACAGTTTCATCAGCATCATCACCGAGGGTGAAGCGCTCGGTTTTGACTACGTGACGATCAGTGACCACATCATGGTGCCGCGCAATCTCGAGTCGAAATACCCGTATACCGGCACGGGAGAGTTTCCCGCCGGGACCCAGGCGGCGTGGCTCGAACAACTTGGCACCACGGCGTTTATCGCCGCGTTGACGAAAAAGCTGCGCTTCGTGCTGTCGGTGATGGTGGTACCGCACCGGCCCGCCGTCCTGACCGCGAAACTGCTGTCCACGATCGACTTCCTGTCCAAGGGCCGCCTGACCCTTGGCATCGGCGTCGGCTGGTGCCGCGAAGAGTTCGAAGCGATCGGTGCCGGTCCCTTTGACGACCGCGGCAATGTTACCGACGAATGGATGGCGGCATGTCAAGAGCTGTGGACAGCGGAGTTTCCCGAATTCAACGGTAAGTACGTGAAATTTGGCGACGTCACGTTCAATCCCAAACCGGCACAATCGCCGATCCCGATCTGGGTTGGCGGCGAAAGCGGACCCGCTTTGCGGCGGACGGCTCGGTACGCGCATGGGTGGTATCCCGTGGGCACGAACCCTCAATTCCCGATGAACACGGTCAGCCGCTTCCGAAAGGGGCTCGAGCGGTTCCGCGGTTACGTTGAGAAGGCGGGACGCAATCCGGCTGACATCGAGGTCGCGCTACGCGTGCTTTCTGGGCCCGGCGGCAAACCCCGAGCAAGCATCGACGGCGAGGCCGAAATGTTCACCGGTGGCGACGCTGACTGGGTTGAAGACATAAATGCGCTAAAGGAACTCGGTGTAGCGGCCGTCGATGTGCGTTTGTTCCGGCGCACCGCGAGCGATACGCTGGATACTATGCGGCGTTTTCGGGAGGGTGTTCTGGGGAAGGTCAGACCGTAAGCGCGAGCATACTCTCGTATTCGACGAAGCGCATCGGAGGCGGGCCGGCCCGCGAAGGAACCGGCCCATTCCCCTTACTGCGTCAGAATGATAACGAGGGCCTTGATTATCAGTTCAAGGATCGCCAGTATCTTCAGCAGGAGAGTGAGATGAGTGTATGTCATCCCATACCTCCGACGTTATGCCGGCGGGGTGATTCCCGCCGGCATTTTCATTATCTGCGCGATATGTGAATGAACGGTTGATGACGCGCGCGACGTTGGCGAGAGCGCATACTTCCGTATTCGACGAAGCGCATCGGAGGCGGGCCGGTT
>JBEKGV010000816.1:0-2849 GCA_050012615.1 Acetobacteraceae bacterium
GCCGATTCCATTGCCGGCGGCGATTTCTCCAACGACGTAAAGCGTCTCTCCGACAAGGACACGCTTGGCAGTTCGCTGGAGCGCATGACAGCCAAACTGCGCGGGACAGCGAAAGTCGCCAACGCGATCGCGGAAGGCGATCTCAGTTCGGAAGTAAAGCGGCTATCCGACAGGGATAGTCTCGGCATTTCGCTGGAGCGCATGACGGCCAATTTGCGTGCCACCGCGGCGGTCGCCGACGCGATCGCCGATGGCGATCTGACGATGGCGGCGAAGCGGCTCTCCGATAAAGACATGCTTGGCATCTCGCTCGAGCGGATGACAACGAATTTGCGTGCGACCGCGACCGTCGCGGATGCGATCGCGGCGGGTGATTTCTCGACGGACACCAGGCGGATTTCGAGTAAGGACACGCTCGGCATCGCCCTGGAGCGGATGACGACCAATCTGCGCGCGACCGCGAAGGTCGCCGATGCGATCGCCGACGGGGATCTGACGATCGAGGCCAAACGCCTCTCCGACAAAGACATGCTCGGCACCGCGTTGGAGCGCATGCTGGGCAAATTGCGAACGGTCGTGGTGGACGCTTCCGGCGCGGCCGATAACGTCTCGTCCGGCAGCGAGCAATTGTCGTCGACCGCGCAGTCGATGTCACAGGGTGCGACCGAGCAAGCCTCGGCGGCGGAGGAAGCCTCGGCGTCGATGGAGCAGATGGCGTCCAACATTAAGCAGAACGCCGACAACGCGACACAAACGGAAAAAATCGCGCGCCAGTCCGCGCTCGACGCGCAGAAGAGTGGCGAAGCGGTCGGCCGTGCCGTGCAGGCGATGCAGACGATCGCTGAGAAGATCGTCGTGGTGCAGGAGATCGCACGGCAAACCGACTTGCTGGCGCTGAACGCGGCCGTCGAGGCGGCGCGCGCCGGCGAGCACGGCAAGGGCTTCGCGGTGGTCGCCTCCGAGGTCCGCAAACTGGCCGAACGCAGTCAGACCGCGGCGACGGAGATTGGTACGGTATCGTCGCAAACGGTAAAGGCGGCCCAGGAGGCGGGTGAAATGCTGACAAGGCTGGTGCCTGATATTAAGCGAACAGCGGAACTTGTCACCGAGATCAGTGCCGCTTGCCGCGAGCAGGACATCGGCGCTGACCAGATCAACCAGGCGATCCAGCAACTCGACAAGGTGACGCAGCAGAACGCGAGCGCGTCCGAGCAAATGTCCGCGACCTCGGAAGAACTGGCGGCACAGGCCGAACAGCTTCAGTCGAGCATCGCGTATTTCCGGCTCGACACGAATGCGGTGGCTGCCGCGCCGCACGGGGTAGCGCAGCGGCGCCCCGTTCAGCCCGCACTCCCGGCACGGTCCGTGAAGCCGGTGGCTGTGAAGGCAGTGCCATTACGTAACGGTATGGCAAGGAGCAGGTCCGGCGGAGCTGCCCTTAACCTCAGCAATGGGGGCGCCGACCAACGCGATACCGAATTCGAGCGGATGTGAAGGGATGATCCAGGCGCAGGGATCCGGGGGACATTCGGCCGGCGATCAGGATCGCCTGAGCCAGCGTAACTTTCAACGACTGGCAACCTTTATCGAAGGCTATAGCGGTATCAAGATGCCGCCGACCAAGGTTACGATGATCGAAGGCCGGCTCCGCCGCCGCCTGCGAGCGACCGGCATGGCGGACCTGAAACAATATTGCGATTATCTATTTGAGAAGGACGGCCTCGCGACGGAAGCCATCCATCTCATCGACGTGATGACAACGAACAAGACCGAATTCTTTCGTGAGCCCGACCATTTCCGGTTCCTGGTCGAGCATGCCGTGCCGCGCATCATGTCAGGCGCACGAGGCGGAAGTAGCGTACCACTGAAGGTTTGGAGCGCGGCCTGCTCGATCGGCGCCGAGCCATACACGCTCGCCATGGTTCTCGCCGATCTCGGGCAGCAGAATGCGGGACCCCGCTACGGCATCACCGCGACGGACATCAGCACCGAAGTGCTCGGCGCCGCGATCGCGGGAATTTATCCGGAGGCGATGGTCCAACCAGTGCCTCCCGAGTTCCGCCGCCGCTACGTGCTGCGTTCGAAAGATCGCTCCCGCAAACAGGTGCGGATCGTGCCCGAACTCCGCGCCGCGGTGCGGTTCGCCCGCGTCAACCTCATGGAGGTGCCGTATCAGGTCGACCGCGAGATGGATATCATCTTCTGCCGCAACATCCTTATCTATTTCGATAAGGAAACGCAGCAGGCGGTGCTGCGGCACCTGAGCGAACATCTGCGCGTCGGCGGCTTCCTGTTTCTCGGCCACTCCGAAACGCTCGCCGGCTTTCATTTGCCGCTGGAACCGGTGGGACCCACCGTGTTCCGCCGGCGATAGCGCCATCATGCCACGCAAAGTACGCGTCCTCATCGTCGACGACTCCGCTTCGGTCCGCCAGACAATGACGGCGATCCTGTCCGCCGATCCGGATATCGAGGTCATCGGCACCGCGTCCGATCCGTTCGTGGCGGCGCGCCGCATTCAGAACGAGGTACCCGATGTCATCACCCTCGACGTCGAGATGCCGCGGATGGATGGCATTACGTTCCTGCGCAAGCTCATGGCCCAGCATCCGTTACCGGTGGTGATGTGCTCGTCGCTGACCGAGGAAGGTTCGGCGACGCTGATGCAGGCGCTCGAGGCGGGTGCCGTCGATATCATCCTCAAGCCGCGAATGGACGTGCCGCAATTCCTGCAGGAGGCGAGCATCCGTATCTGCGACTCCGTGAAAGCCGCGGCGCGGGCACGGTTGAAGCGGGTTCCGGCCAACCGGTCCGATCGGCCGGCGCCGCCGCTCACTCCGCAGCCGAAG
>JBEKGV010000817.1:0-3822 GCA_050012615.1 Acetobacteraceae bacterium
TTTGCCAAGGTTATTGTGTGCGTATGCCAGTTTTGGATCGAGCTCGATTGCCCGGCGATATTCCGCCATGCCCTCGTCGCGCTTTCCTTGGTCCTCCAGGACCCAGCCCAGGCTGTTGTGCGCGCCAGCCGCTGAAGGATCTAGCTCGACGGCCCGGCTGCATTCGACAAAAGCCTCGTCGAGCCGCCCCTGCTCACGAAAGACGAGGCACAGATTGTTGTGCGCATCGGCGGCCAACGGATCAAGCGCGATTGCTTTCTTGTACTCGGCGATGGCTTCGCCGGTCTTGTGCAACGCTTCCAGGTTCTCCCCCAGGCCATTGTGAGGTTCGGCCTGGGTGGGATCAAGTTCGACGGCCAGACGATTTTCGGCCAAAGCCTCGTCATATCTGTGCTGGCCATACAACTGGGCGCCGACATTGGCGTGCGCTGCCGCGTTGTCCGGGTCAAGTTCCAGCGCGGTTCGAAATTCCGCGGCTGCCGCTTCGGGATTGCCTTGAGCCAGCAGAATATTGCCGAGGGCGTTGTGGCCGGCCGACAGCTTCGGATCGAGGTCGAGGGCCTTTCGGGCTGCGAGCAGGGCCTCGTCTTGCCGACTCTGGCCAAGCAATAAAACACTCAGATTGTTATACGTTTCGGCATCGTCCGGATTAAGCTCGATCGACTTACGGGTCTCAACCACCGCATCGGCGAAGTTATGTTGTTTGTACAGGACCGTTCCCAGAATTCTCGGAATGTCGGCACGCGTCGGGTCAAGCGCGATGGCTGTGCGAAATTCTGCCGCGGCGGTGTCAGGATCTTGTTGTTTGAGAATTTGGCCCAGACCGATATGGGCCTCGGCGAGGTTGGGGCCAAGCCTGACGGCGTCCCGATATTCGGCCGCGGCCGCCTCGAATTTCTCTTCGGCGGACCAGGCATCGCCCAGGTCACTGTGGGCCTTCGGGTTTTCCGGATCGAGCTCAATGTGGTCCTGATCCCGGGCAACCGCTTTGTCGAACTCGGCCGCCGCCGCCGCGGTCCGCCTTAGCCCACGTAACGTGTTGCCCAGATCGAGATGATACTTGCCGCCGCCATCAGGGGATCAAGGCGCGCGACCGTGCGGAATTCGGCCAAAGCCGCGTCGAGCTTGTGCTGGTTCCAAAATATTCCCCCCATTGTGTTGTGTGTGTCGGCAGACCGGGGGTCGATTTTGATGGCGTCGGCCGCCGCGGCCAGAGCCTCGGGGTAATTCCGCCGTTCCATGGCAATCCAGGATCGCAGATTGTACGCCTGCACGACGCTGTCGTCGGGCGGCCCGGGGACATCGATGATTTTTTGCACGATGTTTAGCGCTCGGTCGGAATCCTTGGCGTAGCCGTGCCAATAGGCCGCGGCGACAATCGGCTGGACCTCCCTGAACACCGGCGGGACAGCGGCGGCGAGCAGTTCGTCGGGATGTGCCGGGGGTCCGCCAGCTTCGCTGCTGTAGATTTGCCGGCCGTCCAGCCGGAGCCGTAACCACAGCAGTCCGTCCGCCATGGTGAATTCCCCGGCGATCCTCTGATGCCCCTTGATGCCAAGAAGCTCGCGGATGACCGTAGCGAGGCTGTCCAGCGGCAGTCCGACCGTCGGCACCACGATGTCGGGCACGTCCCCGCGCAGCGCGATCTCCGGACCTTTGACGGACGCGTTCGCACGCATGACGAACCTGGCCAAGGCATCCCGCAACCGGCGCGAAGCCACGTCGGGGCTGTAACCGTTCTCCAGCAGTTCCTTCGGCACCGCGATGGGCTCGATCGACACGGTTCGCCGGGTCAGCTCCGGTATCAGCAGCATGACCACAATGCTGACCGCGACGAGGCCTGAGAGGCCCAGGGTGAAACCGGAGAGCACCAGCCAGGCGCGCTGTAACTGGTGCCACAGCACGCGTGGCCGGAGCACATCGCCGTGGGCCCACCACCGGCGAAGCCTGCCCGGATTTGGATGGCCGGATTCCTTTGCCATGGGTGCGCCCGTTAGATTGCCTCCAACTGTCGACCCCGCGCATCGTTTGCCTGTCGAAGAGCAGGGGAAGTCGTGGGACCGGTTTGAATGCGCGCGCCTGACGTTCGCCAGGGATCACGAGCCTCCGAGGCGGACGTTACAGTGCCCGGCTAACGACTGTCTGTGAACTGGTTCACTTGCCGCGCGCTTTCACGCTCGGGCCCGAGGAGGCGGACGCGGGTCGGCCGCCGCGCCGGTTCTGTCGCAAGGTTCGTGTTGATGCCCGGCCGGCGTGGCACACTCAATCGCTGGTGTCGTGCGGCATCTAAATCCGCGAGTCGCGAATAAGGTGCGTTTTTGTGGCACCTGACTTACGGCGGACCGGCGCGAATCATAATAATCACCAGGACTACGACTGGCCTGTAGGCATCCGGCAGGCCTTAAAGGCAGGGAACTCGATAGGGCTCGCCAGGATTATGCCGGCGGACTGGTACCATGCCGTGCACGCTTTCATCCCTGGCCCGGGGAGGCTGGACGGCGGCACCTTGCCGGTGGTCGGGTCGCGGGTTACCGTAACTCGTGGGTAACTCTCCGGGGTAAAACTACGACAATTCCGATCGAATGTCGCCGAGGGTACTGAAGATGGGTTCAACAACCGGGCATGGTCAGTCCAACGAACTCTTCCGGGATCAGTTTGTCCTCTATTTGAAGGATGCGCTTGGCGCGTTCGCGACGGCAACCCCGGGATACAAGCATGATAAACGGTCCAGATGGGCCTATGCCTTTAACCCGATGCCCGACGGAGACGCGGAAAAGCCCGTGTATGCGACAATGGCCGCGCTCAGAGCCCCCAATTTCGCGGCGTTGCGCGTCGGCGTGACGGAAGGCGGCCAGGTCGTCGTTGAAGTCGAGCATCGTAAGGTGGTGACTCCGTACATCACGAACGATGTCGAGGATCCAACGGAGTTCCCCAAAATCCAGAAAGGACTCAGACAGATCATCGAACTTTTCGAGAGGATGGCCGGTATCGCGCGTCACGGCCTTTTCAATCGCGTCGCGTCTGACCCCGGCTACCGGGAACTCGCCGAGCGACGCATCGCGGATACTCGGCCCGGCTAAACCGCGACCGAACAGCTACTCACTCACCGCATCGCGTTGCCCAGGCGGGCGCCGGAGAGACGCCCGCCCGAACTGAACGCGGCTAACGTGTCATGCGGCGCGAACGAGGCTGAGCACGCCGCGCACTTCTGCCTCCTCGAACTCGGCGGCGGCGATCGCGCGGTCGAGAGCGGCCCGCAGTTCCTTGGCCGTCTCCAGCGTCAGCTCGACCCCCGCCCGCGCACCGGGGTCGAGTTCCGTGTTGTAAAAATCGAGCGTTATGACGTCGCCCAGATGCGCATGGCGAGCGTGGTCATAGGCGACCACCGACCGCGAGAGCGGGAACCATTCGTCCCCGCGTTTCGCCATGCCCTCCGCGCGCACGATCTCGATGATCGATGTGCACATGTCCGGATCTCCTACTTCGCCAGATATTTGCCGAAGAAGGTCCAGATCTTGCCCCAGGCGTCCATGCACTGCTCCGGCCGGTACAGCGGGCGGTGCCAGTAGAAGAAGCCGTGGCCGGCGCCGTCGTAACGGTGGAATTCGTAGTTCTTGTCCAGCCGCTTGAGTTCGGCCTCGTGCTGGTTGACCTGCTCGGGGCTTGGCGCGCGGTCGTCGTTGCCAAAGAGGCCCAGAATCGGGCAGGCAAGGTCCTTGGTCATGTCGATCGGGGCCACGGGTTTTTTGGCGTTGAGCTCTTCCTTGCTCATCACGACGCCGCCGCCCCATTGTTCCACGACGGCATCGACGTCGTGCTTCT
>JBEKGV010000818.1:0-2844 GCA_050012615.1 Acetobacteraceae bacterium
AGGTGCGCTCCATGGCTGTTCCTCGCCTCACGCGTTGACCCTGCCGATAGGCCAACCTAAGCCGGCGATTGGCTTTACGATGCGGCGTGACGTTTACGCGGATCGAGGCAACGGCAGGACGGAAAACGCCACCGCATCGACGAACCCGTATTGCGGCGTGCGAATGCGCGGGACGGGCTTCGCGCGCAACAGGTAATGACGCAGGAATTCCAGGCGATCATCCGCCTCGACGGTTTCCCACAAGCCGCGGGAAAACACATGCAGGAAGCGGTATGGCGCCAGTGCCTCGGCGGCGTCCAGCATACCGCGCAGGCGTAACAATTCGGTGCGATACGGATTCTCGGGACACACCATGTTGAACGGATGAAACGAGACGTGAAGCCAGGGCTTTGCCTCGGCGAGCAGAGGCGCGATCGCCGGCAGGACCTGATACTCGGCGCCTTCGATATCGATCTTCAGCAAGGTGCGGCGATCGATGCCGGTTTCGCGGAGCACGGCGGCCGCGTCGCGCAGTTGGATGCGCGCGGCGGGGGCGCCTTGAACGACGCCCCCGCGTTCGATCGTTTGATGCAACGACGCACCCGAATCGGCGCGCGCCTTCGCATAGAGGATGGCTTCCTCGTCGCGCGGTCCAAGGCCGTGGCGGAACAGATGCATGCGCGGCGCCAGTCCCGGATTGGCGGCGACGTTGCGCACCAGCAGGTCGTGCGCCACCGGGTTAGGCTCAAACGCGTGCACCTCGACGCCGCGGGAGGCGGCATGCAGCGCGGTGAAACCGATATAGGCGCCGAAGTCGATCATCCGGTCGCAACGCGGCAGGACGAGGTCGAAGAAGCGGATCGTGCCTTCCTCGAACCCGCTGGTGAATTCGGCGGCGGCGTCCAGCGCCACCGGATCGCTCACGATATTGAACGCCAGGACCCGTTGGGATCCTGGCGGCGCCGCGACCAAACCGCTCAAATCCGTGCTCCATCAACCGTGACTGGCTGACTTTAGGCACGGACGGGTTAACAAGAGCCTGGTTTCAGCTCGGATCGGCGGTCAATCCGGCGGCCGAGATGCCGGCCCGCGCGGCGAGTTCGTCGTTGTCCGAGCTGTCGCCCGTCACACCGACGCAGGCGATGATCTGGCCGTCCGCCTTGATCAGCACGCCACCCGCGACCGGTACCATCGCACCGCCGATCGCACCGTTCACCGCGGCGAGGAAATGCGGCCGTTCCACCGCGCGCTGGCCCAGGGTCTTCGAGCCGACGCCCATCGCGAGCGCGCCATAGGCCTTGCCATGCGCGATGTCGAAGCGCCGCAGCGCGGTTCCGTCCTCGGCGCCGTAAGCTTTCGGGACACCGCGGGCATCCAGTACGATGATGGCCATCGGATTGAATTTCTTCTCGCGAGAAAACGCCAGGCCCACCGAAACGATCGTTTGAGCCTGTGCGAGCGTGATTGCGGTCATGTGAAAGTCCTTCCCCGATTGGTTGACGATTACAGAAACAATCCGTCCGGATCGCCGTTCAACATGATCTTGCCGACCATCTCGAAATGCGCGTCGCGCGACTGGATTTGTTGCGACAGCGTGTGTATGTCGCGGAACCGCCGCTCGAACGGCGTGCCCTTGAAGATCGCCGATACGCCCGCCGCCTTATAGACATAGTCCGCCGTTTCGATCGCGGATTTAATCGCCTGCGCGCAACCCAGTCGGATCCGAATGCGGGCCGCGGTATCGATCGGGGCGATGTCGTCGGCGGACTCCCATACGTCCTTCAGGATTTCCGTGAGCCAGGCTCGGCCCGATCCAAGCGCCGCCTCACGGTGCGCGAGATCGGATTGCACGACCGGCATGTCCGCCATCCGGATCAGGCCACGCGGGGTTTTTGCTTTCGCGAGTTCGAGAAACTCGTCGAGCATGGCGCGCGCGATGCCGATCGCGACGCCGGCGACGCCGACCGAGTAAATGCCTGGCGTGGTGAAGGCATACAGCGGACCAGGGTCACGCCGGAGGGTGGGATCCTCGCGGGTGCCGGTGAATTCCTCCGGCACGAAAACGTCATCGAGACGATAGCCCTCGGAAGCCGTGCCGCGCATGCCGAGCGTGTCCCAGTCATGGATCGGCGTGGCTTTATGTTTCGGAAACAGCAACGTCTTCGTCGTTGGCCGGCCGAACCGGTTAAGCCGCCGGGACAGATCCGGTTCGATCACATTGCAATGCGCGCCCATCCAGGTGGCCTGACGCGAGCCGCTGGCGAAGTGCCATTGGCCGCTGACCCGATACCCTCCCGGAACGGCGGAGCATGTGTATTGGTTGGGCGGGCCCCAGGCGATCCAGCCGCGCGGATCGTCGTAAATCGCCTTCGCCGCGCTGAGCGGAATGAACGGCGCGATGAACGCGGCGCTGTTGGCGACGAACAGGTTCCAACCGACCGAGCCGTCGTGCCGGCTGATTTCCTCGATCGCCCGCAGATAGGTCCAGGGTTCGACCTCATCGCCGCCCGCCGAGCGCGGCAGCAGCATTCTGGGCAGTCTTGCTTCGATGATTTTTGTCAGCAGCGGCGGGGGAATTTGCTGATCCTGTTCGATCTGGCCGGCGGCTTCGGCGATCAATGGTCCCAGTTGGCGCGCCCGCGCGACGGGATCGATGCCTCGAGACGTGGCGCTGACGTAGTTCATGGGATGCGGTCCGTGGTGATCTTTCGAAGCGATTACCGCCTCGCCGCCCATGGTTTGTCAAACAGTCGCGGACACCGGGCTTTGGGTGATGGGTGGAACCCGTTGACGCGATATTTTAGTTAGTTCTATTAACGCGCGCTGGAAATTTCAAGTAGGACGAGATTTTTTGATGGACACGCA
>JBEKGV010000819.1:0-2836 GCA_050012615.1 Acetobacteraceae bacterium
CGCATCGACCTTTTGGTCAGCAATGCAGGGATCCAGATCGTCAACCCAATCGTCGACTTCCCCTACTCCGATTGGAAAAAACTGCTGGCCATTCACCTCGACGGCGCTTTCCTCACCACGCGCGCGTGCCTGAAGCACATGTACGCGGCAAAGTCCGGCTGCATCGTTTACATGGGTTCGGTGCATTCAAAAGAAGCGTCTGTGCTAAAGGCACCCTATGTGACAGCGAAGCATGGCCTGATAGGACTTTGCAAAGTCGTGGCCAAGGAGGGAGCCGCATTCAACGTTCGCGCCAATGTCGTGTGTCCCGGTTTCGTGCGCACGCCGCTGGTGGACAAGCAAATCCCCGAGCAGGCCAAGGCGCTTGGCATCAGCGAGGCCGACGTCATCAAGAACGTCATGCTGAAGGATACCGTGGACGGGGAGTTCACTACCACCGATGACGTTGCGGACGCGGTACTGTTTTTCGCCGCCGCCCGAACCAACGCGTTCACCGGCCAGTCCATCGTGGTCAGTCATGGCTGGTTCATGCAGTAGCGGTTCAGCCTCGGCAGGCAACGCACGCGCTCGTGCCTGGTTGACCGTCATGCCCTGAGCGAAGCAAAGATGGCCGCCTCGGATTGTCTTCACGGCAACCGTTCGGAGGACCCTTCCATGGACACGCGGATCGACGAAATCGCCGCCGGCCTGTTCCGGATTTCGACCTTCGTGCCGCAGATCGCGCCGCCCGCGGGTTTCACCTTCAACCAGTTCCTGGTGATGGCCGAGGAGCCGCTGCTGTTTCATCTCGGTCACCGCAAGTTGTTTCCCGCCACCGCCGCCGCTGTCAGCCGCGTGCTGCCGGTGGAGAAACTGCGTTGGCTGTCGTTCGGCCATGTCGAAGCCGACGAGTGCGGCGCGATGAACGAGTGGCTGAGCGCCGCCCCGGACGCGGAGATCGTGCACGGCCTGATCGGCACCCGGGTTTCGGTCAACGACATGGCGGATCGCCCGGCGCGTGCTCTTGCGGATGGCGAGATATTCGACATTGGCGGCAGGGTTTTGCATTTCATCGATACGCCGCACGTGCCGCACGGCTGGGAAGCCGGAGTGTTCTTCGAAGAAATGACCCAAACGTTGCTGTGCGGCGATCTGTTCACTCACCCCGGCGATGGGCCGCCCATAACGGAATCCGACGTGGTCGAACCCGCGATGGAGGCGGAGGCGCTGTTCGGTTTCAGCAGCCTGAGCCCGGTGACGGGTGCGACGCTGCGAAAACTGGCGGCGTTGGAGCCGGAGACGATGGCCTTGATGCACGGCTCATCCTTCAGGGGCGAAGGTGGCGCCGCCTTGCGGCATCTGGCGGATCGTTACGACACCATGATCCGCGCCGCGATCGGGTAGCCCCGGATCGTTTCTTTCCTGCCAGCCAAAAGTGTCCAGCCGAGCCGGAATGATCAGCCCGCGGCCGCTTCCGCGCGAACCACCGTCGTCGTCACCGTCCCGCCGGCCTGCTCCACTGCGGCTTTCGCGGTCGCCGACGCACCGGACACGGTGATGTTGATCGCCCGCTTGATCTCGCCGTTCCCCAGCAACCTGACGCCGTCCAGGTGGTCGTTGCCGAGTCCCGCCTTGATCAGAACTTCCTCAGTGATCATCTGGCTGGCATCGACCTTGCCCGCCTCGATCGCCGCATCAAGCGTGCCGAGATTGACCGGCGCATAGCTTTTCCGGAACAGGTTCTTGAACCCGCGTTTCGGCAGCCGCCGGTAAATCGGCAACTGGCCGCCCTCGAACCCGTTCAGCGCCACGCCCTCCCGCGCTTTCTGGCCCTTTACGCCCTTGCCCGACGTCTTGCCCTTGCCCGAGCCAATGCCGCGGCCAAGCCGCTTGAACTTCAGGCGTGCCCCCGGATTATCGCGTATTTCGTTGAGTTTCATCTCAGGTCAGCTCCTCCACCTTGATCAGGTGGGCGACTTTGCGGATCATGCCGCGCACCGAGGGCGTGTCCTCCAGCTCCCGCGTGCGGCGGATCTTGTTCAGACCGAGACCGACCAGCGTCTCCTTCTGTCCCGGCTTGCGCCCGAGCGCGGATGCGATCTGGGTGACGCGGACCTTAGGCATTCGGGGGCTCCTCCGCCGGCGCGGCAGCCGTCGGTCCAGCGGATGGCCCATCGCGGCGTCCAAAGATCTCGGACACTTTCTTGCCCCGCCGAGTCGCGACGGAACGCGGACTGGCGCAATGCTTCAACGCGTCGAACGTCGCCTTGACCATGTTGTGCGGATTGCGGCTGCCGAGGCTTTTCGCCACCACATCGCCAATGCCAAGCGTTTCGAACACCGCGCGCAACGGGCCGCCGGCGATAATCCCGGTGCCTGCCGCGGCGGAACGCAGGATCACGTTGCCTGCCCCGAAATGACCCTCGACATCGTGATGCAGCGTACGGCCTTCCTTCATCGGCACACGGATCATCGCGCGTTTGGCGCGTTCGGTGGCCTTGCGGATCGCTTCGGGCACCTCGCGCGCCTTGCCGGCACCATAGCCGACGCGGCCTTTCTGATCGCCGACCACCATCAACGCGGCGAACGCGAAGCGACGGCCGCCCTTCACCACTTTGGCGACGCGGTTGATGGAAACCATCTTCTCGATGATCCCATCGTCAGGCTCGCGATCTTCGCGCCTGCCGCGGTCCCGGCCGCCGTCTCTTGCTTCACGTGCCATGCGGTTCGATCCCTTATGTCCACCCGCCTACGCGGGCTAAAAGTCCAACCCGCCTTCGCGGGCGGCATCGGCGAGCGCTTTGACCCGGCCGTGGTAAAGATACGCGCCGCGATCGAACACGACCTGAGTGACACC
>JBEKGV010000820.1:0-2831 GCA_050012615.1 Acetobacteraceae bacterium
TGACCGCATGCCGCCGCGGCGCACCTGCAATTGGCGCCACTCGCCCGGCGTATCGACGATCGAGGGCCACGTATCGAGGTTGCCCGCGACCCGGTGCATGTTGGCGTCCACCAGCAAATAGATCGCTTCGTCATCGACGTCGGCCGCGAGGCGATCCTCGATGGTGCTAACGAGAGCTTTGATGCCTCCCTCGTCCCCCTCCTCGTCGAAACGCTCGATCAGCCCTTGCGCGTCGGCGCGGATCGCGGAGGCGGTTTGCCGGTCAAGCAGCCCCGCCGTGAACCACCAGAGGAACATCGCCAACGCGGCGGCGCTGATCGTCATCAGAACCGCGTAGACAAGGCCAAAACGAAACCCCGCCGACCTGAACAGGCCAGGCTCGATCATGGGTGGTAACGCAGGCGGGGGCGGTAACGCAGGCGGGGGTAACGCGGGCGGGCGCGGCCAGGAACGACGCGCATGGGCTGACCCACAGGGTCAGACCGCTCCTTCCGCGCGCAGCATATAGCCAGCGTAACGCACGGTATGGATCAACGGGATCGGGAACGGCTTATCGACCTTTTGCCGCAACCGCGACACGTGGACGTCGATCACGTTGGTTTGCGGGTCGAAATGATAATCCCACACGCCCTCCAGCAGCATGGTCCGGGTCACGACCTGGCCCGCGTGGCGCATCAGATATTCCAGCAGGCGGAATTCGCGCGGCTGCAGATCGATCTTCTGGCCGGCGCGCCTCACCTGGCGGGAGAGCAGATCGAGCTCCAGATCCTCGACGACGAGCTTCGTTTGCGTGGTCTCCGCCTTGCCGCGGCGGCCCAGGGCCTCGACGCGTGCCAGCAATTCGGCGAACGCGAATGGCTTGGTCAGGTAATCGTCGCCGCCGGCCTTCAGGCCTTTGACCCGTTCGTCAACGTCGGCCAGTGCCGAGAGGATCATGACCGGGACGGCGTTCTTCTGCGCGCGCAACGTTTCCAGGATCTTCAGACCGTCGATGCCGCCAGGCAACATGCGATCCAGGATGATCGCGTCGAAATTCTCGCTCGCCGCCATGAACAGTCCGTCGCGGCCGTTGTCCGCGTGCTCCACGACGTGGCCGGTCTCCTTCAGTCCACGTACGACGAACCCGGCCACATCCCTGTCGTCTTCCACCACAAGTATTCGCATGGTTCGTCTCCGTTAGTCCTCTGGCGTGCCTGGTCGAAGACCGACCACCACGGGAAGCTCCATTGTTTGTCCTGCGCGGCGCACGGTCAGGCGAGCACTTTCGCCTGGCGTGACCGCGGCCACGGCGCGGATCAGTCCGCGCGAGGTACTGACCGCCTGGCCGTTGATCGCGAGGACCTCGTCGCCCGTGTGCACGCCCGCGCGCGCCGCCGGTCCCGCGCGGTCGATGCCGGCGACGAGCACGGTGTCACCGTGATCCTCCACCGAGACGCCGAGCCAACCGCGCTGGATCGAACCGCCGGAGAGCAATTGGGCGACCACCCGGCTGACCGTCTCGCTGGGGATGGCGAAGCCGATGCCGACCGATGCACCCGTCGGCGAAACGATGACCGAGCTGACCCCTATGACCTGGCCATCCATATTGAATACCGGCCCGCCGGAGTTGCCGGGATTGATCGGCGCGTCGAGCTGCAGGAAATTGTCGAACGGCCCCGAGCCGAGATCACGGCCCTCGGCCGAGACAATGCCCGCGGTGACGGACCCCCCCAGTCCGAACGGATTGCCGGCGGCGAGGATCCAGTCACCTACCTGCGTGAGCCGCGAATCGCCCCACGTCACCGCGGACAGCGGCTCGTTGGCGACAACCTTGATCACGGCGACGTCGGTCAACTGGTCCTGGCCGATTAGTTTCGCCGGGTACTGATGGCCGTTGGTCAGCGAAACGACGATCTTGTCGGCGTGCCCGACGACATGATTGTTGGTGACGATGATGCCGGAGGGATCGATGATGAAGCCCGAACCCGCGCCCATCGTGTGTTCCAGGCGATCACCGAACCGCCGCCTGAACTCGCGGCCAAGGGGAGTGTCGCGCAACTCGGGCGGCAACTCACGCAGCAGGTCGCGACTGGTTTGGGTCTCGGTCACCGCGATGTTGACGACCGAGGGCAATACTTTCCTCACCAGTGGCGCGAAGCTGTCCGGAGCGCTCCGCGCGTCGGCGGTACATCCACCCAAAAGCAGGGTAATCGCGAGAATGACGACATAGCGGGTGGCTTGCGGCATGGGGTACGGCGGATTCCGTGCGTTTGGCGGCGGCGATCAGGAAATGGCACCGGTAAGGCCACGCAACAAGCAACGATTCGACAATATTCATGAACGCTTTGTCATGCGTGGCCGGTCGTGCCCGCGTTCGGCAAGAGCATACGATTACGCGTCATGGCCGGGCCTGACCCGGCCATCAATCGCCGCACGTGCCTCGACAGAAGGCCGGGTCAGGCCCGGCCATGACGAGAGAGTGGGTCCCCGCCGTCTTCGGGCCAGTCGTGCTTTGGGTAGCGGCCTCGCATGTCGCGTCGTGCATCGGCCCATGCGCCCTTCCAGAAACTCGCGAGATCGGACACGACGGCGATGGGCCGGCCGGCGGGAGACAACAGCGCCAAACGAAGTTTCACCCGGCCGTCAGCCAATACCGGTGTCGTCACCATGCCGTAAAACGCCTGCGCGCGGGCCTCGGCGATCGGTACGGGTGCAGTATAATCGACCGAGGCCCGACCACCCGGCAAAGTAAGATGGATCGGCAGCGCCCGATCCAGGCGGGCCGCCAGATTCCACGGCAACCGTCCCTGAAGGATCGCCAGCAGGTCCAGCCGCTCCAGGTCCGCCAGCCG
>JBEKGV010000821.1:0-2823 GCA_050012615.1 Acetobacteraceae bacterium
CGCCGGATCGACGATGAAGCCGGAACCCAGGGCTCCGACGGCGATGTATCACTTCATGTTCGTGCCTTCGACGCTTGGTTTATCCGTCCTCCTCGCGATGATGGAGAGCATCTACGTCACCGCCGGGCGCACCATCAGGCGCGATATGCCACGCTTCTGGGGGATGCTGTTCGGCATCAACTTCGCCACCGGCACCACCATGGAGTTCCAGTTCGGCACCAACCGGGCTGATTACGCACAATACATCGGCGGCCGTCGCCGTCGTCAGCCGGCGACCCGACGCGCCAGGCATCTGGGTCACAAAGAATTTTCCATTTGGCGCCCTGGTCATCGAGAGCGTTCGGCGGGCGCTACCGCCCGGCCCGGTGGATCGGCGATCTGCTCCAACCGGCCCAGCAGGACGACGTAGGCGATGATACCGACGATAAGCACCACGCCGGCGATCATGAAGGCGGCTGTAAAGGACTTCGTCGCGCCGACGACATAGCCGGTCGTCACTGGTGCCACGACCCCCATCAGATTGTTCAGGAAATTCATGATGCCGCCGATGGTGCCCGTGCCGCCGCGCGGCGCGATCAGCGACGGGATCGACCAGCCTACCGGCGCGGCCGCGGCCAGGCCACTCAACGCGATCGAGATCCAGACTACCGCCCAGACCGGGCTGGTCGTAAGCGTGGCGCCGAACACCGCCAGCCCGAGCAACATCCCCAGCACCAGCACCGTCTTGCGCACCAGTGTTTCATCATGGCCACGTCTGATCATGTGGTCGATCAGCCAGCCACCGACGGCGAGATCGGCGATCGTCGCGAAGATCCAGGGAATTGCCGTGTAGCCGGCGGATTTCAGGATGCTCATGTGCATCGTTTCCACCAGATAGTTCGGCAGCCAGGTCAGAAACAGGTAGAACGAGTAGCCGTAAGCCGCGAAGCCGATCGTCAGCCCCCATACCTTCCGATTGCGCAGGAGATAGCCGAGCATGGCGACCTCACCGGATTCCGCCGGACCTTCCGGCGTGGCTCCGCCCGCGCGAATGTATTCGCGTTCCTCGGCGCTCAACCGCGGATGTTTGCTCGGGTCGCGATAGATGATCAGAAAGGCGACGAAATAGATGAAGCTCAGCAGGCCGGTGATGCCGAACCCCCAGCGCCAGCCGAAATTCACCACGGCCAGCGCCACCAACGGTACGCCGATGACGTTCGAGAACTTTGCCGCGGCATCAAAGATCGCTGTCGCAAGCGCTCGTTCCTGGCGCGGGAACCAGTAGCCGGTGGCCTTCGAGCTCGCCGGAAAACCCGGAGCTTCGGCGGCGCCCAGCAGGACGCGCAGCCCCAGGAGAGTGCCGAATCCGGTGGCGAAAGCGGTGGCGGCAGACGTGACGGACCAGAAAAATGTGCTGATACGATTGACCGCCGTCACGCCGAAGCGGTCCAGAATCATGCCGGTTGGGATTTGCAGCAGCGCGTACGACCAGAAGAAACCACTGAACAGCCAGCCAAGCTCTCCGTCGGTCAGGTTGAATTCATGCTTCAGTTGTGGTGCCGCCACCGAAAGATTGATCCTGTCGAAATAGTTGATCAGCACGCCGGCACCCAACAGAACTCCAATGCTCCAGCGCAGCCTGGGGATACGGCGGGCGGGCGCCGCTGACATTGGACGTGTCGCCGTATTATCGGCAGGCCGCGACATCTGGCCTGGCGTGATCGAAGTCATGGTGCTGGTTCTCCCGATTCTGGTTCGTTGTGTCGGCGGCCGGCGTGGCGTGCTTCCAGTTGACCGACGATCTTCATTGCGATGTCGGCTGGTGTACCGCCGACATCGACCGTGATGGGATGCTCGTCCGCCGTCGGCTCCTGCAGTGTCGCAAACTGGCTATCGAGCAGGCCCACCGGCATGAAGTGCTCATGCCGCGCGACCATACGCCGGCGGATCAGGTCGTACGATCCACTGAGATACACGAGCGTCACATCATCGCGATCTCCGATGATGATATCCCGATAGGAACGTTTCAATGCCGAGCAGGTGAGCACGCCGGATTCGCCACCCGTGCGCCAGCCATCGATTTCGTCGCCGATCTTGTGCAGCCAGGGTAACCGGTCCGCGTCCGTCAGCGGCGTTCCGCCCTGCATCTTTGCCACGTTGGCGGCAGGGTGCAGATCATCGCCCTCCTGGAACTGGCAGCCGAGGGCCGCTGCAAGCAACGCTGCGACCGTCGTTTTGCCCGATCCGGAGACACCCATTACGACGGCGATCGTCGGCCTGTCGACGCTGTGCGCGAGGGCCGTGGAGCACGCACGCCGCGGCTGGCGGTCACGACCAATCATCTGCGCCCCGCCCCTGCTATCATCTCGATGAATGGATCGACCGCCCGTCCGGCACGATCCGCCATACCACTTCCTCGCGCAAAACCTTGGAGGCGTTGTTGCGCGGGATGGCAAAACCCTCGGCGCAGTCCTGCATCAATCCGTATTCGATGCCGTGATGCACCATGTTGACGACGTGCCCGGTGCCGAACGCGCAGGCATGAATATCGCCAGCGTCGCGCGAGGTTTGATGTTGGTGACGAACACCATGCAATGATGCCCGGCCTCGGCAGCCGGCCAGAGAAGTTCCCAGCCACTTTGCCGAGACCGATCCTGCCGGTCTGCATGTGGTTCACTCCCAGCGACGCACTCATCGGCGCCACCATAGGAGACGGCAAAACCACCGTGGCAGACTCGGAAACTACTCAGCGGATGTCCACAGCGCGCTTCCTGCTACACCAGCCGGCCGCTGCCATCAGAGTAGTTTCCGAGACTGCCGCCATCGCCCGTCCGGCCGATATGA
>JBEKGV010000822.1:0-2819 GCA_050012615.1 Acetobacteraceae bacterium
GTCAGCGACAAACTATTCGTCCTTGGCTACCCGGCCTCGGCCGGCCTCACCGTGGCCGCGGAAACCTGGGCGGTTCCGCAAAACCAGAAGTTTCCGGCCAATATCGGTGGGTTGGCCAACCCGGGCGAATTGCTTTGGATTTCCGCACCGGACGTGACGCATGGCTACAGCGGCGGTCCGATTTTCGATCCCAGGCTCGGTGCGGTGGTAGGGATCGTCAAAGGCGAGGTCGAGGGCGGTTATCTGCGCCTCGTGCGCGATATTCCGACGACTGGCATCGCGATCGGTCCGGGGGTCAATCCTCTGGGCGAGGTGCTGCGGCGGGAGGCTCCCTACGTGGCGGTGACTGAATCCGCATCTCTTGGGGATGCGAGCGAGGAGACACTGCGCCGCGCCACCGTGCACGTGTTGTGCTGGCATTAGCGGATTCCGCGTCTCCTCCTGATCGGCATCGGTAGAGTTGGTTGCCGTAGGTGTGCTCCGTCCCTATAAGACCCGCCGCCAGGAGAGGTGCCGGAGTGGTCGATCGGGACGGTCTCGAAAACCGTTGTACCCTTACGGGTACCGAGGGTTCGAATCCCTCTCTCTCCGCCAAACCCATATTATACCGAAATATCAATGATTTATGATTTTCGGCGATCGGCAAAGCCACACCTGAAAATAAAACTTCACCTATCGAGCCAAGGCACATGGTCACCAAACCGACATATAGGGCCACCTTGTCGCGGCCCACGCGAAGCAGCCCGGGGCCCGATTTCCCCCCTGGCTCGTTCTCTCCTGGGCATACTGAAGTCTGGCACACCGAAACCAACAGCGGGAAAGCCGGAGCCGGCCATCGAACGGGACGCTGCTCCTCATCGTGTCCATGACACGATCGAGCGCGACGTGAACGCTTACCTCCTCCTGAGCACACCGCGCCTCGACGCGCCGAGTCGAGGCACGCGTGCGGAGAGCCATACTTTCGCACAACACGACGACTCGCGCGGTGAGTGCTTCGCCGCCCGGGCGTTGCAGCCGCGGCTGGCTGACCAGCACACCGTCATCGGCGATTAGCCCCGCAGAATAAATCTCCGATATACTGCCGGCTACCGCACGGACAGGCGTCAACGATCGCGCGAACCTGAAAGGTGCATTCGCTTTTTGGAGAAAGCCAATAAGCATCTTCCAATCATCAAGCGACAGATCGGACGAGCAGCTGGACGCCATGTTAACGGAAACGGCGAATTGGGTGATTTATGGCGCCCGGGGAAAAGTCCTTGGCTTCGCCGCCAGCCCGCGGCGTGCTCTGGATCGCGCGTTGGAATACGCCCGATCCGGGGCGGTCGTATTGGCCGTTGCCCAGTTGGCGTCCGACAATGTGGTTGTGTTCCCCGCTCAAATGGATCGGCTGCGCAAGGTCATAGCCGGTCGCGAGGTACCGCCGATCAGACACACTGACACCTTCGCGGATACGATCGACGACCTGCGCGACGCCTAATTCAGCGAAGGCAACCGGGCGCCTAAGCCGATGCCGGCAACCGCGACGTAACCGGGGGCGCGTCAGGCTTCGCCCCATGGGCGAATACCGCATAAGGCTGCTGGGCCACTCACGCGATGGAGGTTTCACGGTAACACGCCGCGAGGGTGACGGATGGATATGGCTTCCGGTTCGGTTCACGACCTATTCGGAGGCCGATCAGTGGATCACCGAGCAAGAGGAGCGCGCCGTCGTGACCGCGCGCGGGATCAGTGAGCGAACGCCGTAGCGTGCGGTCAACCGGCGGCCATCTCCCGGCTGATCCGTGCCACGGCCGAGACACCGCTCCGGATCGTTCCGGCCACCTTCACCATGCCCGTTCCGGACGCAAGAGAATCCCTGATGGCTTTTTCGGTACCGTCGGCGCCTCTCTCGCGGCCGGCCGTATGGTTTGTTAGTTGCCGCGCCATGATACTCACATTGCCATGTCAACGATTGTCCAGAATGATCTATTTCAAGCTTGGATTTCAGCGGCTTTGGCTTTGCTTTGACAAAGGGATTTTCGGAATGGGGCGTCAGGCCAGGAACTTCTTCAATTCGACCACGTTGCCCACAGGTAACATTCGAGGAAACCAGTTCATGCGTTCCATTCTTTTCGCCGGCTGCCTGGCTCTTGGCGCCGCCACTGCCATTGTCGTACCTTCGGCTCGGGCCGAGGTGGACGTAAGGGTGCCCGGAGTTGTCATCGACACCGGCCGCGACCACCACGTCAATCGGCGCGAACCTATTCGCCGCGACGAATACCGTTGCGACCGTGACAGGGATCATTGCCACAGATAGACAATGGCGCTGCGCCGGTCAGGCCTCACGATGGCTCGCCCGGCCGGCTTCGGCGCCTTCGTCACTGATCCACGCCCGTGCGGCAAAGCGACAGCCGCCCCGAATCGCGATCGCACGACGGTGTAAACGTTCGGCAGGACGTGGCGTGATTTAAGGCAAACCACGAACACCCCCACGTGAGGGATCAAATGTCCCGCTATCCACAAATTTGCCCACAGAAAATGTGAATATCGCGGGAAACTTTTTGGTCAGTCACACGTTGCTGCGCAGTTCCGTGGGGTTCACGGTCAGGCAGCACCCGCCGGCTACTTCGCCGGAAGAGCTCGACCCAGACAGTCGTGCAGCTTCCTGGCCGTATCAAGACCGAGGGTGATCAGCACTTCATCCATATTCGGAAAAACGGCGATCAGGTGGACCTCGCCGCTGACAGGGGTCGCTATCCAGCCCGCGGCCTCAGGGGCCAGCGTGAAGATGTTGCCGATCCGCTGAAGTCTTGGCGAGGACGGATCGCCGTTCTCCGGGA
>JBEKGV010000823.1:0-2819 GCA_050012615.1 Acetobacteraceae bacterium
GTCCGTGCGGACGGGGGCATAAACGGGGGAGTAGGCCATCGGGGCGAGCTCCGGTCAGGCTTCTTGTGCCGAGGGGCGAGGTTGCGGGGGACCGTAGACCGCGACGGCCCGCTTATGGAAGGCGGCGACCATGCGGCGGACCGCCTCATTGAACACGACACCGATCGCGGCCTGCAGGATGCGGCTGTTGAATTCGAAATCGACGAAGAAACCGACCTCGGTGCCGTTCGCGTGCGGCAGGAACAGCCAATGATTGTTGAGATATTTGAACGGCCCTTTTTCGTATTGGACGTCGATCCGGTCGGGGCGAGACGCCGTTACGCGGCTGGTGAATGATTCCCTGAACGGCCCATAGCCGATCGTCATATCGGCGTGGACCACTTTGTCGGTCTGGGAACGCACGCGAGCCGCGACGCACCACGGCAGGAACTCTGGATATTTGGCGACGTCGAGCACCAGTTCGAAAAGCTGCTCGGGCTGGTAGGGCAGGATCTGCCGCTCGGCGTGGGTCGGCATCAGCGAGTGGCGCGCAGAGCCGCGAAATCCTCGTCCGCGTGATAGGAACTGCGGGTCAGTGGGCTCGCCGAGACAAGGTGGAATCCTTTCGCGCGGGCGAGGGCGGCATATTCGGCGAACTGGTCCGGAGTGACGAATTCCTCGACAGCGGCGTGCTTGATGGTGGGCTGCAGGTATTGGCCGATGGTCAGGAAATCGACATCGGCGATGCGTAAGTCATCCATCACCTGCATGATCTCGGTGCGGGATTCGCCGAGGCCGACCATGAGGCCTGACTTGGTGAAAATCGACGGGTCGCGGCGTTTGACCTGATCGAGCAGGCGAAGCGACTGATAGTACCGCGCACCGGGCCGGATCGTCGGGTAAAGCCGCGGAACGGTCTCCAGATTGTGGTTGAAGACGTCGGGGCGGGCGTCGGCGACGATCTCCATCGCACCTGGTTTGCGCAGGAAGTCGGGGGTCAGGACCTCGATCGTCGTGTCCGGCGCGGCGGCGCGGATCGCGGCGATCGTGGCGGCGAAATGGGCGGCGCCCCCATCTTCCAGGTCGTCGCGGTCGACACTGGTGACGACGACGTGGCGCAGGCCCAGTTTGGCGACGGCGTCCGCGACGCGGAAAGGCTCATCGTGGTCGAGCGGGCCCGGCATGCCGGTGGCGACGTTGCAGAACGAGCAGGCTCGCGTGCAGGTGTCGCCCATGATCATCATGGTGGCGTGGCGTCGCGCCCAGCATTCGCCGATGTTGGGGCAGGCGGCTTCTTCGCAGACGGTGGTGAGACGGTTCTCGCGCATGAGGGCGCGGGTCTCGTGATAGACCGGATGGTTGGGCGCCTTGACCCGGATCCAGGCGGGCTTGCGCTGAATGGGATGGTCCGGGCGGTTCGCCTTCTCCGGGTGCCGAGCGGACGGGCGGAGGCGGTGATCGACGACGAGGTGCGTTGCCATGGTGAGGGGACAAGTGGCGGTTGGGGGGTAGCGCCGTCAAGGCGGCGTTGTGCGGTCGCGAAGCTGGAATGGTCACCGGAACGAAACAGGCTTGGTTCGGGCCTGTGGATATGCTACGAATATCGCAACCGTAGGAGGAAACGAACCTATGACCCACGCTATCCTTGGACGCTGGGGGAAGAATCTTGCGCTGCGCCTGCCTCACGAAGTCGCCAGCGACTTAAAGTTGCGGGAAGGGGAGCGGGTGGAGCTTGTGTCCAGCCACGACCAAATCGTGATCCGCCGCGCGAAACCGGCATACACATCCGATGAGTTGTTCGCCGGCAAATCACCCTCTGAGTGGCGGACAATCTACGCCAACGCCCATGAGTGGGGCGCGGAGACCGGCCAGGAGTACGTGGAAGAATGACGGAGGCGTCCTGGCAGCCGGATGCCGGGGACCTCGTCTGGACGGATGCCAGTTCGACAAACGGTCCAACGCGGATTGGGACCCGCCCGGCCCTCGTTGTCTCATCGAGATCATTCACCGCACACACGGGACTGGTGATCGTCTGTCCGATCACCTCCCGCGTCCGGCCATTCCCCACCAGTGTCCTTCTGCCTCCTGGGCTTCCGGTCGCGGGCGAGATTTTGACCAGCCACATTCGGAGCATCGATACGCTTGCCCGGCCGGTGCGATACGCCGGCGCCTCCATTGGGGAGGCGCTGGCTGACGAGGTTCGCGCGAAACTCTCGGCGCTCATCGCGATTTAGCAGTATCGCCGCCCAATGCGCCGGCTTCGGTGGGCAGCGGCCCACAATTCGTCCCACGATCCCGGTGGGCAAGTTTGTGGTTTACGGCCCAGACTGAAATGGGTCCAATCCCGGCCGGGAGATAGGGAGCATGGACAGAACGGTTCTGCTCGACGAGATATCGAGCTTCTGTCGGCAGGCGGGCATGGCGGAATCCACCTTCGGCCGGCGCGCGGTCAATGACGGCAAACTGATCAACCGGCTCCGCTTCGGCGGCCGGGTCACCACGGACACAATGGATCGGGTGCGCGCGTTCATGGCCCAACCGGTCACGCCGCGTCCGGCCAGCCTTGCACGGCATTCGCGGCCTGGAACCAATGGTCAGACAACCCCCGTGGCGCCCGGTGATACGGAGGCCGCCCTGAAGGGTTTCCGGTTTTACGACAACCGCCAGAAATATCTCTCCTTCGTGACGACCTGCGGCGAGAAATGGGCGGTCGCCGACCGGGTGAGCGAGGAACTGGCCAACATCCATCCCCGGCCCCCGGCGTTGCGGGTGTTCGATGCCGGGACCGGAGAGGGCACCGTGCTGACCCGGGTCATGCGCTCCATGCACGCGCGGTTCCC
>JBEKGV010000824.1:0-2818 GCA_050012615.1 Acetobacteraceae bacterium
GCTGGCGGTTCCGGTGTCCTGGTGGATCGCCGACCCCGCTGGAACAATTCCGTCGGCACCGCTGGTCGTTCCGCTGGGCGTCGTCACGCTGCTGCTGGCGGGATTGCCGTTCCGGTTGTCGCAGCAATATTGGCGCTTCGCCGGAATGGGCGATCTGCTGACCGTCGCGGCGAGTTCCGCTCTGGGCGCCTTACTGTTTTCCCTGGCCCTCTACGCCCGAGGATTGGGGCCGCCCAGTACGGGCTTTCCGCTGGCGCATGGGCTGGCGCTGCTGGCTCTGCTTGGCGCACCCAGGGTCGCGTATCGGTGGTTCCGGTCGCGTGGCGTCACCCCAGTCGTCGAGGCGGATGCCACGTCCGTCCTCGTCGTCGGTCAAACCGAGGACTGCGACCTCTTCCTCCGCGCACTGGGCCGCGACCGGCGACAGCAGTTCCGGGTGGAAGGGCTACTCACGCTTGGCGATCGCCAGACCGGCCGGCGCATCCAAGGCTACCCCATTCTCGGCGCCATCAAGGAGGCCGGCGCGGTGCTGGAACGGCTGCGGGATGACGGCCGGCTTCCCGGCACGCTCGTGATGGCAACGCCGGATTTGCAGGGCGGGCCGCTCATTAGCATCGTGGAGCAAGCGGACAAATATGGTTTGAGGGTGCGCCGCGCGCCCAGACTGACGGAGCTGGATCATGACCGGATGACGGACGAGCCGCGTTCCGTCGAGTTGCGTCCGATCATGATCGAGGACCTGCTGAACCGCCCGCAGGTGCCGCTGGACCGCGACGGGATGGCTCGCTTGATCCAGGGGCGGCGCGTGGTCGTGACCGGAGCGGGCGGCACGATCGGAAGCGAACTCGCGCGCCAGGTGGCCGCCTTCGGGCCGGGCAGCCTGGTGCTGATCGACAATGGAGAATTCGCGCTCTGGCAGATCGACATGGAGCTGGCGGAGACGCATCCGAACGTTCGCCGCCAGTCGCTGATCGCCGACATCCGCGACGAGGCGCGCATCCGGTCGGTGTTCGAGGCGATCCGTCCCGAACTGGTCTTCCATGCCGCCGCTCTGAAGCACGTCCCGATCGTCGAAGACAATCCCCTGGAAGGCCTGATGACCAATGCCGCGGGCACGCGCCACGTCGCGGACGCGGCCCGATCGGCGGGAGCGATCGCGATGGTGCTGATCTCCACCGATAAGGCGGTCAATCCGACCAGCGTGATGGGCGCGTCCAAGCGGCTCGCTGAGATGTACTGTCAGGCGCTGGATATCGTCGCGCGCAAGACCGGCGTTGGCATGCGCTGCATCACGGTGCGGTTCGGCAATGTGCTTGGCAGCACGGGCTCCGTCGTTCCGCTGTTTCAACGGCAATTGGCGCGCGGCGGACCGCTGACGGTCACCCACCCGGACATGCGGCGTTATTTCATGACGGTGCGGGAGGCGGTGGGGCTCGTGTTGCAGGCGAACGTGCTCGGCGTGGGCGAGGCACGGCTTCCGGCGGATCAGGATGGCGGGATTTTCGTGCTGGATATGGGGGAGCCCGTGAAGATCGTCGACCTCGCCCGGCAAATGATCAGGCTGGCGGGACTGAAACCGGACGAGGACGTCGCGATTCGTTTCACCGGCCTGCGACCTGGCGAAAAGCTGTACGAGGAACTTTTCCACGGCAAGGAACCGCCTGCTCCGACCGGCCATCCGGGACTGCTGATGGCGCATCCTCGCACGGCCGATCCCGCGATCGTCGGGCGCGCGATCGAGGAAATCGCCACCGCTTGCCGCGGCAATCAAAGTCGCCTCGCGCTGACCTTGCTTAGCCGGCTGATCCCCGAGTTCGAACGCACGCAAGATGGTGCGCAAGCGGATGTCCGTGCCGGAATTGGAACATAATGCGGGCGTCCAAATGGCTGACGCGGCGCCTTCTGCCCCGTCATGGTCCGGCTCGACCGGGCCATCTTTCGCAACATCGATTTGACGCGGATGTCCTGGTCGAGCCAGGCCATGACGGGGTAGCTTCATGGACGTGACAAAACCCTCGGTGCCGTTTCTCGACCTGCGCGCTCAGCAGGCGCGGATCAAGGAGGACCTGCGGCGCAGACTGGATGCGGTGCTGGAACATTGCCAGTTCATCCTCGGGCCGGAGGTGGCGGAACTTGAAGCTGAACTCGCGCGGTTCTGCGGAGCGAAACACTGTGTCTCCGTGAGTTCGGGAACTGACGCGCTGCAAATCGCTCTGATGGCGGAGCAGATTGGCCGCGGCGATGCGGTGTTCCTGCCGGCCTTCACCTATACGGCCACGGCGGAGGTACCACTCGTGCTTGGTGCGACGCCGGTGTTCGTCGATGTCGATCCGCGCACATTTCAGATCGATCCCGCGCATCTGGAGCAGCGCATCGCCGAGGTAAAAGCTGAGGGAAAATTCCGGGCGCGGGCGGTGATCGGTGTGGACTTGTTCGGGCAGCCCGCGGACTGGCCGGCTCTGTCGGCGATCGCCGCGGCGGAAGATTTGTTCACGATCGACGATCTGGCACAGAGTTTCGGAGCGTCGTTGCACGGACGGCCGCTCGGCTCCCAGGCCGATGCGACGGCGACTTCGTTTTTTCCGTCGAAGCCGTTGGGAGCTTATGGTGACGGTGGTGCGTTGTTCACCGAAAGCGAAGAACGCGCGGCGCTGTATCGCAGCTTGCGCACGCACGGTGAAGGAACCACGCGTTACGAAGTGCTGCGCACGGGAATGAACGGACGTATGGATTCAATTCAGGCGGCGGTATTGCTGTCGAAACTGACAGTGTTTCCCGAGGAACTCGTCGCACGCGAAAAAATCGCCGCCTATTACGA
>JBEKGV010000825.1:0-2803 GCA_050012615.1 Acetobacteraceae bacterium
GCCTGTCGCTTCATCGCCTCAAGGTTCTCGGCGTGTGTCCGATGCAGGTTCTTCTTGGTGAACCCCTCAGACGCCGTCAACGAAATCGAGCCGCTGATGCTCAGCTTGTCCTTGAACGCCAGCGCCCGGTCGAGGCCGTTGCCGTTGAAATACAGTCCCGTGTAGTGAACGCCAGGTTTGGCGGTGAACCCCGCCGCCACCGCTTCGGCATCCGCCCAACCCGGCACCAGCCGCGGGTTCACGAACGAGCAAGCCTGAATGTGATGCAGGCCGGTCTCCGAGAGCGCGTCGATCAGCCGGATTTTATCCTGCGTCGAAATCGGGCCGGGTTCGATCTGAAATCCCTCGCGCGGGCCTTCCTCGTGGATTTCGACATGTTTCGGCAAATCGCTCATGGTGTAGTCCTTTCAGATGATTTTGGCGGCTTTGAAGCCCGCGATATCGTCCTTGTCATAGCCGAGTTCCGTCAGGATTTCCTCATTGTGCTGACCGAACATCGGCGGAGGACGATCAACCTTCGGGCCGCCATCCGCGAACTTGAACGCAGCGACAGGGACACTGAACGACCCGGGTATACCGGGCGCGTTTTCGTGTTTGTGCAGAATGTTCCGGCTGGCGATCTGCGGATCGGCCAGCGCCTCCCGCATGGTGCGCACGCGGCTGGCCGGAACATGGCGTTCCTGCAACCAGACTTCCCACTCCGCCGCGGTACGCGTCAGCATGATCTCCGTCAGCACCTTGACCTCGCGCTCATGATCGGCGTCACGCTCGTCGTTCGTGCGCTTGATCAAGTCGGGACGCTCCAGCACCGTCCAAAGCCGTCGTTGCTGACGCAGATTGGAGGCACCGATCATGACCAGGCCGTCCTTCGTCTCGTAGGCCTGACTGGTGGCATGGCCGGTCGCGTTGCCGGATGGTTTCGGGTGCTTGCCGTTGCGCAGATATCCGGTGATGTGGCTCGCCATCAGGATCATCGCGACGTCGAGCATCGCCATGTCCACGCGCTGACCCTGACCGGTCCGCTCGCGTTGGAACAGTGCCGCCGACAGAGCGTAAGCGCCCATCGTGCCTGTCGCGTAGTCGATCGCTGGCGCGCCGATTTTGATCGGGTTGGCGTTCGGCGTGCCCGTCATCGCCATGATGCCTGAGGTAGACTGAATCACGTGATCGTAAGCCGTCTGCTCGCGCCGAGGCCCGCCCTGACCAAAGGCGGAGAACGATGCATAGATCAACTTTGGATTGATTTTCCTGAGCTCCTCGTAGCCGATCCCCAACGCCTCAAACGCGCCTGGCCGATAATTTTCGACCAGCACGTCTGCGGTGGCCACCAGCTTCTTCAGAATGTCGCGCCCTTGTTCCGTCTTCAAATTGAGTGTGATGGCGCGCTTATTCGATCCCTGGGTCAGGAAACCGGTGCCCATGTTCGCATGGTTCAGATCGTTGTCGCTGCCGGAATCGCGGCTTTGATCCGGCTCATCGGGATGTTCCACCTTAATCACGTCAGCGCCCATCAAACCAAGCTGATAGGCAGCGAAAGGACCCGCCAGCACGTGCGTTATGTCGATAATACGGATGCCTTCAAATGGGCGTTGCATACCGGCTCCTCCAGGCTTTTTCAAGGCGAAGGGTGCAACCTTGCCCTCGCCCCGTCAACACGCTTGGATGGCGTGACCAAAAGGGGAGGGCGCGGATGCCGGTCGATCTGAAGATTGAAGGTGCGATCGCGAAGGTGGTGCTGAACCGGCCGGAGCGGCTGAACGCGCTGACCTGGGAGATGCGCCAGCAATTGCGCGAACACTTTTCCGAACTGCGGTTCAATGAGGCCATCCGCGCCATCATCGTCACCGGTGAAGGACGCGCATTCTGCACCGGTGCCGATGTCGGCGGAATGGAACGCAAAGACCTGCGTGGCGAACGAGAGAAACTGCAGAACGGCAGCCATTCCTACCTGCGCGTCCTGACCGCGATCGAGAAACCGGTCATCGCCGCGGTGAGAGGCCCAACGGTTGGCGTTGGCTGGAGCATCGCGATGGCCTGCGACCTGATCGTCGCCTCGGAGACAACGCGGTTCTCTCAGGTTTTCCGTCGCATCGGACTGGCACCGGATGGCGGGGCGATCTGGTTTCTGACGAAACGAATTGGCGTGACCCGTGCCAAGGAACTCGTCTTCACCGCACGGTTTGTCGAGGCGGCCGAAGCGCTGTCGCTCGGGCTCGTCAACTACGTCGTTCCCGACGGCGACCTGATGGCGAAAGCCGAGGAACTGGCTGCCGATCTCGCCTCCGGTCCGACCTTCGCGTTCGGCATGGCCAAGAAGATGTTTGCCATGGCCAACAGCACCTACGAAGATTTTCTCGACGTCGAAAGTCTCGTTCAGCCTCAGCTTGGCCAGACCGAGGACCACCGCGAAGGCGTTGCCGCGTTCAAGGAAAAGCGTCAGCCGAAGTTCAAGGGGCGCTGACGCGGACGACGGGCGAGGGGATGCTTTCGATCATCACGTTGATGCAGGCTGGCTTGCCGCTTGCCATCGCCCGCTCGACCGCGGCTGGCAGGTCAGCGATATTTTCCACCAGTTCGCCGTGGCCGCCCAGTGCGGCGACGACTAGATCGTAGCGGGTGGGGTTGAGTTCGCAGCCGTACGTGCGGTTCGGTCCGTAATCACGAACCTGCAGATTGTACTCGGCGTTCCAGCGGCTGTCCGTTCCGACCACGGCGACAAACGGAAGGTTCAGGCGCACCGCCGTTTCGAACTCCGCCATGTGGAAGCCGAATGTTCCGTCGCCAAGTATGGCGAAAACCGGTG
>JBEKGV010000825.1:2814-3716 GCA_050012615.1 Acetobacteraceae bacterium
GATGACCCGATCGCGCCGCCGACTCCATTGATCATCCGACGGTCGTTTTTCAGGATCGCCTGACCCCATTGAGCGAACTCTCCGCCGTCGCAAATCAGGATCGTATCGGGATCCTTTTCGACGTAGCGCTTCAACGCCCGGAACAACTCCGCCGGATGCAGTTTTCCTTGCGACTTCGATTTAAGCTCGGCCCATGCGGCGGGACGGTCGTCCATCAATGTGCGCGCTTCGGTGAGCCAGCCACTTCCGGCCGCCGTTTTGCCTGCGCCGATCCGCAGCATCGCCTCGGCTGCGGGCAGCGTGTCCGCGACGCAGCCAAACGCCAGGCGAGGCCCCAACTCCCGCGCTGCACGTGCGACCAGGAGACCGTCCGGGTCGATCGCGATGAAGCGGCAGGCGGGATCGATCGGTGGACCGCCAAACTTCAAGGTAAAATCAAAGGCTTTGCCCAACAGGACGATCAGGTCGGTGCGCCGGGCGACTTCGGCGAACGCACCGAGCGTCGCATCGTTGAAGCCTCGCGGGCTCTCCATGATGCAGGTCGGAATCGCCAGCGCCGTTTCGATACGCGCCAGGAACGCTCGGCCCGACCGATTGGCGAGCTGTGGACCCGCGAGCAGCAGCGGCCGTTGCGCTGTGCGGATGATGGAGAAAACAGCTTCGGCGGCGGCGTCGCTCAGCCCAACCAGAGGGCCGGAGAAATCCTTATCCTCGGGCCACACGACCACACTCTCCGGCACCGACGCATCCAGCACATCCGACGGCAGACTTAAATGCACCGGTCCTGGGCGGCCCGAGATCGCGATACGAAGCGCTTTGGCGACATCCATTCCAACGGTCGCCGTGTTGGTCGCCATCCACGACGCTTTTGTCACCGGAGCGGCCATCTCCGCCTGCCGCAA
>JBEKGV010000826.1:0-2801 GCA_050012615.1 Acetobacteraceae bacterium
GGTCACGCGCCGAAGAAAGCTTCACCTGGGCGATCGGTCAGGAAAGCCATCTGATTCTGCCGTTTGGCCGAGATGCACGCGAATTCGTGCTGACGATGAACGTCATTCCGTTCGTGCATCCACCCGCGTTGCCGGCGCAGCGGCTGATTGTTTCAGTCGACGAAACAACCATCGGGACCGCGTCCATTTCGCGGCCGGCGGTGCTGGCGTGGCGGATCCCGGCGGAGTTGCTCCGGCGCTCGGAACGCACGCTTGTCACGTTGTCGCATCCAGATGCCGCGCGGCCGAGGGACGTATCGGGCGCCACCGACGGTCGCGAACTCGCTGTGTCGGTATCGGAGGTGAGGCTCTATTACCTGCCGGCCGCCATGGCGGCGGACCATCCGCTTCCCGTGGGCCTGGCTCTGGGCGGTGCCGTCAACCCGGGGTTCGGGATTCACCCGGGTATCGAGCTCAAGGAATGGGTCATGCGGCGCACCGGCCTGTCGTTTCCCGAACTCGCGACCAAATTCGAAAGCATCGGCGACAACTGCGAGTTTGGTCTGGTGCAGCGACGGTGCGATGCCGAACCGCTCGGACTGCTGCGCTTTTCCGGATCGTTCTCCAACCAGATCGTCCGCGGCATCGAGCTTGAGTTCGAGGGCATCGGCGAACCGGCCGACATCACGCCGCGGCTTGAGGGCGATGAGGGGCGGCGCGAATTCATGATTCACGAGCGGAAATACGGCCTCGTGTACCACACTTTCGTTTACGAAGGGGAACGGGCCGTGGAACTCATGCGCCAGCAGGAAGCGACGCGCCTGCAATTTTTACGGCGTAAGTTCGTCGAAGAACTGCGCGCGGGCGAGAAAATCTTCGTTTTCAAGAGCGCGGCCGCGGTCACGGAGGCGGAGATCCTGCCGTTATTCATGGCGCTGAACCGCAATCAGTCGAATACCCTGCTTTGGGTCGTGCCGGAGGAGCAGGGGCGTCCAGGCGGCACGGTCGAGGTGCTGATGAATGGTCTGCTCAAGGGTTATATCGATCGTTTCGCACCCGTCGACAACGCGCACCGGTTTTCATTCGAGGCATGGGTCGTTGTGTGCGTGCACGCGTTTTTGCTCAATCGGATGATGCGGGCCGCGGCATGAGCATTGTCTCGCCGGTTCCGGAACAACGGCCCACGGTGCTGTTGTTCGATTGGGATAACACCCTGGTCGACGGTTGGGTCGGGATCACCGCGGCGCTGAACGCGGCGTTCATCGCCTTCGACAAGCCGCTCTGGACGACTGAGGAGACCAGGAACCGGGTCAGAGTGTCCCTGAAGGAAAGTTTTCCGGTCATGTTCGGCGACGCGTGGGACACCGCGCGCGATATTTTCTATAAGGCGTTCCAGGGGAACCATCTCGACGTCGTAACGCCCATGCCCGGCGCCGCGGAAGCGCTGCTCGCCGGCGCCCCCTGGCCGCGCGGCGTCGTATCGAACAAAGCCGGAAAATATCTTCGGGCGGAGGTCGTTCATCTCGGATGGGGACAGCATTTTGGTCCGGTCATCGGGGCCGGCGACGCCCATGCGGATAAACCTGACCCCGCGCCGATCCTGATGGCGCTGGCACAATTGGGTGTCCCCGCCGGCCGGTCCGTTTGGTATCTGGGTGATACGGCACTGGACATGGTGGCCGCGCGAGCCGCCGGAGTGACCGCGGTTCTGGTTGGCGACGCTTCGCACGATGGCGGTGTTGAACTCGCGTCCCCCGATCTCCATGTGCATTCCGCCCATGAACTGGCCACCTGGCTGAAAAGCTTGGCCTGACACTAACGTGTCTGGTAGCCTACGTGGATCGGTGGTCCGGCCAGGACCCATCGGGGATATAATAACAGGCACCTTCCAACTCTCGCCGTGGCACACGGCGAATATAAAGGACCATGAAAATGGCCACTGAAAAGGCGCAGAACGTTCAGGACGTGTTTCTGAACCATGTGCGGAAGAGCAAAACACCAGTGACGGTGTTTCTTGTGAACGGTGTCAAATTGCAGGGAATCATCACCTGGTTTGACAATTTTTCCGTTCTGCTACGGCGCGACGGCCACACACAGCTCGTATACAAGCACGCGATCAGCACCGTCATGCCGGGGTCTCCGATCCAGCTGTTCGATGCATCGAAGGCTGAGGGTGGCGCGGCGGCTCCTGCCGGTGTGCGGGAGATGAGTGCCGTCGCCGGAGGAGATTAGCCAACTGACGAGCGACCAACGCGGCCTAAACGGCGCGGGTCCGACCCGCGCCGCGGTGATCCTTCCATGGGAACGGCCCAGGGACCGCGACATAAGTGACCGCGGCAACGGTGGCCCCGAGCCCGTGCGCGCGGCCGAGGCGAGGCTGGAGGAGGCCGTTGGGCTGGCTGCCGCGATCGGCCTCTCGGTCGTGCATCAGGCCGTCTTGCCGCTCCGCGAGCGTCGGCCGGCAACGCTCCTGGGCTTCGGCCAGGTGGAAAATCTCCGCGAGATCATCGACGGCCAGCATGTCGCGGTCGCCATCATCGATGCGGCGCTGTCGCCCGTGCAGCAGCGTAACCTCGAACGTGCCTGGAACTGCAAGGTGATCGACCGCACGGCCCTGATCCTCGACATTTTCGGGGAGCGGGCTGTGACGAAGGAAGGCACGCTGCAGGTCGAACTGGCGCATCTGGCGTATCAGCGGTCGCGGCTGGTTCGGTCCTGGACCCACCTTGAACGCCAGCGCGGCGGCTTCGGGTTTCTGGGCGGGCCCGGCGAGACACAGATCGAGGCCGACAGACGCCTGATCGACGAGCGGCTGGTGCGGC
>JBEKGV010000827.1:0-2799 GCA_050012615.1 Acetobacteraceae bacterium
TCGCGCGATCGGCGAGGAACGTGCTGGCCACGCCATGCCGCACCCGCCCGCGCCGCTGGTCACGCACGATGGCGACGCACAGATGCACCTCGCCCGGGGAAGCGCGCGGCGAGGAAGCGATGGAATACAGCCGCGGCCGCAGCGCCGGCAGCGAGGCCACCAGATCGCCGAGCGGCGGCCGGGCCGAGGGAAACGCCTCGAGAAGGTCCAGCAAGTCGGCATCGGCCGGTTCGGCGCCATCCGCGCCCTCGCTCAACAGTCGCAGAGCCGCGGCGTGGCGCGGGTGTTTGGCGGTCATCGCCAGCAGATCGGTCGTGCGGTCCAACGGGCGAGCGATGTCGACCGAGACGGTGAATGTTTCTCTCAAGGATCGTTCGACGCGGTCGGGTCCGGCGACCATCTCGTCGCCGCTCGCTCCCAGAGCCGCGAGACAGGCTTCCACAAGAATCGGATCCGCTGGCGTGGCGAGGCCGATTGAATCGCCGGGTTCGTAAGTCAGTCCCGATGCCGCCAGGTCGATCACCACATGGCGCACATCCTTGGTCGATCCCGGCCCGGTCAGCGCGGCGGCGGACACCACACGAACGTCACGGGTGGCCGGCTTCGCCGGTGCCGTCGCGATGACCGCCGGTGCGGCGACCGGCGCTTCGGCGAGCAATTGCTTCACCATCCGTGCCGTCGCTCTGGCGCCCGGCACACACAGCGTCGGCGACGCCTCGCGCCCAACCGCCAGCGCTTCGGCATAGCTCTGGCAGAGATAGCCGCATTGTCCGCAATCGAGCTGACCCATCGCCGCCATCAGCTTCTGAGCGAGCGGCTTTCCCTCGGCGAGGGTCATGCGTTCCGGCAGCTCCATCGCCGGATCGTGCCATGGGAAGTCTTCCGTTTCGGCTGGGGGCGTAGCGCCGGACGGGCCCGCGGATGCGTCGGCGGAGGCCGCGCCGCCATACAGCCCGGCGAGAAATCCGTTCAGCCACGCACGCTGCGCGGGCGGGAACGGCGCATTCTCGGGGATCAAGGGGACCGGTGGCGGCGTGAACGCGTTCACTTCAGGCCTCGATCGGCAGGCGCTCGGTCAGAGCGGCGAGGTCCGCTTCGGAATGCCGTGTCGTGAACGCCTGAAACGTCTCCTCCGGCCCGAAGCGCTGGTCCTGCCACGCCGACAACAACGCGAGGATCATCGGCGGCAGATCGCCAGTCACGACTTTTGCGCGGACCAGACGGCCCAGTTGCTGGTCGGGTCCGGCACCGCCTCCGATGAGGAGGTCGTAGCCTTCGACCATGTCGTCATCCTGCTCGATCTTGGTCGCGAGCAAACCGATATCGGCGGCGTAATGTTGCGCGCAGGAGTGATGACAGCCGGTGAGGTGAATGTTGATCGGGTGATCGATCGTGATGTGCTGCTCAAGAAACGTCGCGAGCATCGCGGCGTCGCGTTTGGTGTCGGAGGCGGAGAATTTACAGCCCGCGTTGCCGGTGCACGCGACCAGCCCGCCACGTATTGGACTGGCGCGCCAGTCCAGACCCTGGGCTTCGATCGCGGCGAGCGCATCGTTTAATTTCGATTCTGGAATGTCGCTGATCAGGCAATTCTGCCACACCGTCAGCCGGATCGTTCCTGACCCAAACCGATCGGCGATATCGGAAAGTCCACGTAGCCGCTCGCTGCTGAGCCGTCCAACCGGGCACGCCACGCCGACATAATGCAGGCCAGGCTGCTTCTGCTCGTGCACGCCGATATGGCCGTGCTTATCGATCGGTGGACGCGGTCGGATCGCCGCCGGATCGACCCGGGTCAGTGTCTCGCCAAGCTCCTGCTCGACCGCTTCGAGGAATTTCGGCAGCCCCCAGCGATCGAGCAAATACTTCAATCGCGCCTTGGTGCGGTCGGTGCGATCGCCGTGGCCGATGAACACGCGAATGATGGCATTGCACACGCGCACGGCATCGCCCGGCTTCACGATCACGCCGGTGTCGCGCGCGAAGTCGCGATGTCCGGTGATGCCTCCGAGACCAAGCCGGTAGTACACGCCCGCGGTCACGCCAAACCCGTCCGCGACCTGCACCGCGGCGAGGGCGATGTCGTTGGTGTCCTCGAGTACCGCGACGCGTCCGCCGCCATCGAAGGCGATATTGAACTTGCGCGGCAGCCCGTATAGTTCCCGATGATACAATATGAAGTGGTGCAGAGCGCGCGTGTCCGGCCGCGTATCGATCAGTTCCTGAGTATCGATGCCCGCGGTCGGACTGCCGGTGACGTTGCGGAGATTGTCGGCGCCCGCGCCGCGGGATGTCAGGCCGATCTCGGCCAGCCGCAGCAGCACCTCGGGCGCGTTCGACGCGGAGATTTCGCGCAATTGAAGATTGGCGCGCGTGGTGACGTCGGCGTAGCCGCCCGCCAGATCGCCGGCGATCGCCGCGACGCCGCGCAGCTGATGCGACGTGATCACGCCTCCCGGCATCCGCAGCCGGCACATGAAAGCGTCCTGGGCCGGCGCGACGTAAAACAAGCCGTTGAACTTCGTCAGGAAGATGTCGGTGCCCCGGGGGAATTTCCCCGCCGCGGCGAGTGCCGATATCTCATCGAAACGATCCAGCGGGTGCTTCTTTCGTTTGGCCTCCTCCTCCGGCGTGAGTTTGCCGCCGGCCGCGATGGTGCGGTCCTGAGCCTGACGCTGGAGGTCGCCGGGGTCCGCGGCGGGCGCGGCTGGCTGGCCGAGAAGGCCGCGGCGCGCTTCGACCCCGGCCATGAAGCCCTTCAAATACTCCTGTTGTTCGGTCGAAAACGCGGCGTCGTCC
>JBEKGV010000828.1:0-2797 GCA_050012615.1 Acetobacteraceae bacterium
TGGGGGTCTGGGTGGCGCGCTCGCCGTTCATCAGGCTGCCCGAGGCGTGATCATCACCGCACCGGCGGCCTATTCGATGCGGGACGCGGCGGTGGTGGCTTACGAGGCACGCGGCGCGTTGTGCCCAAACGGTGCATATGTGTCGGGAATCGCGGCACTCGCGGTCACGGCGGAGACGGATAACAGGCTCCGTCCGCTTTGGTGTTCTCGGATGGACGGCGGGGGAGCGCCGATCGTTACCACCACGGACGGCAGTTCCGAACCGATCGTATGGGCCGTTGGCGCCGAGGGGGACGATCGCCTTCACGGGTTCCGCGGCGATACCGGCGAACAGGTTTATGCTGGCGATGGAGCGGGGGACGGGATGAGTGGATTGCGTCACTTCGCCACCATCCTAGTCGCGGCGGGACGGTTCTATGTCGCGGGCGACGGGCGTATTTTCGCGTTCGAACCGCCGAAGTAGCGCCGGCTCGAGGGCACCCTCACCGCCGCGGATTTTCGACTCGCTCGATTTTCCGGAGCCGCAAGGTCTCCCTTTCGCACCGGCAGATCGACAGACATCGGCCGGCAGCATTGGTGGGAGCCGATTTATCCCGGGCTGACCGGGATCGGGGGCCAGACTTATCGCAGGCTATTGATGGGGCACCTGAGACAAGGGGATTTTCGGGCGCTGCTTTAGTTCCTCGAGCATTTTCCGCGCATCACCCCTGCCGCACCAGGCATTGATCCAGGCGATGATCGAAATCCCGACAGACAGAGCAAATATCATGGCATAGATCAAATACCATAACATACTGTCATTGGTCGTTTTCGACAAATCATGAACCGCGGCAAGCGCACCATTGACCAAAGGGGTCATTCCGAGGGCACACCCCGTCGTGGCCGCCGCGATCGCCAGCGAGAATGGTTTTTCTATGTGCGTGAGTCTCTCCAGCTCGTACGGCTGTACCCAGTGAAACTCGAGGCTTTCGGGGCGGCTCGCCGGCACGCCGGACCATACTTCGAACTTCTCAACGCGTTTCGGCTCTTTTTCGGCGTCGGCGTTGACGCTCGATGGGTTTGGCAGACTCGCGGCCGTCCAGGCGCGAACTTCGCGCTTCTCGTTGCGTACCGGGTCTTTTTCGGCTTCGGTACTGACGCTCATTTTGGGCCTCCGGATTTACCATGGAACGCGTTGGTCGCGGCGTCGTCACACTGGTTCACGCAAGGCCTGACCATGCTCTCGGACCGCTTGCACGATGGTTTCGGTTGACGCCGATTTGGTGCGGTTCGCGGCGGAACCGGCCATCGTCCGCTCTCGGGCGCGTTGCGAGGCGCCCGCGTAAGGAGCGACCGCGAGGATCGGAGGCGGCGGTTGTTCTTGTTGCGCGTGCCCCTCCGGTGCTAGACGTCATCGGACAGGAAGGCAGCGCATCGCTCGCGCGAACAAGAAATAACCCGGCGTCAAACGAACCAGGGAGAGCGGCTATGGCGGAGACATCGGTCTCGGCGATTGAGCACGCGTTGGAGAACCAGCGGCTTGGCGGTCTCCAGATCCGCGTCGTGACGATCTGCGGCCTCATTCAGATGTGCGACGGCTATGATGTCGGTTCGATCGGCTGGTCGGTGCCGTCGTTGACCCACGTGTGGGGTGTCGCGCCGTCGGCGTTCGCGGTCACGTTTTTGTGGTCGAACATCGGCGTCATGGTCGGTGCCCTTCTCGCGGGACCGATCGGCGACCGGTTCGGGCGCAAGCCGCTGCTGATGATGAGCATGACGCTCTTCGGCATCGCCTCGCTGGCCAGCGCCGTTTCCCCCTCGCTTGGGTTCCTGGCGGGGACGCGCTTCTTCACCGGCGCCGGGATTGCCGGCGGATTTGCCGGAACCGTCGCGCTGACCGGCGATTACACGCCGCAACGTTTGCGCGCGATGATGATCATGCTGACCTTTACCGGGGCACCACTTGGCGGCTTCGTCGGCGGTCTTGTCGTGTCCCTGCTGCTGCACGAAGGGTTCGCCTGGCCGGTCATCTTCGTCATCGGCGGCGTGTTCCCGCTGATTCTGCTGGCGATCACCGCACTATGGCTGCCGGAATCACCGCGCTTTCTCGCGGCGCGGGCGAGCCTCGCAGCGCATCATCACGCGTTGCTGCGACGGCTCGCCATTGTGCATTCGACGGAAGACGCGCATGCGATCGACGTCGCCCGGGGCAATCCGATCAGGATGCTGTTCGGTGAGGGTTACGCACTGCAGACGACGCTTCTGTGGATCATATTCTTTTGCAGTCTCCTGGACCTTTTCCTGTTCATCTTCTGGCTGCCGGAAGTATTGCACCTGATCGGCATGACCCCGGCGCAGGCGGTGTTCGCGACGAGCCTCTATCCCCTCGGCGGGATCGTCGCGGTGCTCTATCTCGGGTTGGCGATCGATCGGCTTGGCGTGCGCCGGTCGCTTTCGGTGCATTATGCCGCGGGCGTCGTCTTCATCGCGCTGATTTCGCTCGTCACGATGCCCTATTTCGCGCTGCTTGCCGTGGTTCTGATGTCGGGTGTGACGGTGCTCGGCAGCCAGACCGGTCTGAACGCGGCTTGCGGGAAGCTCTATCCGGCCCGTATGCGCACGAGTGGCTACGGGTTCGCGACGGGCGTCGGGCGACTGGGCGGCATTGCCGCCGCGCCGCTTGGCGGGTTTATGCTGGCGCGCGGACTGCCGCCGACCTACATCTTTTTGTCCGCGTGCCTGTTCGCGGCGATCGCCGCGGTGGCGACAGCGCTGCTGGCGTTGCCGGGCCGGCGGTCGAGTAGCGTGCGGACCGTCG
>JBEKGV010000829.1:0-2797 GCA_050012615.1 Acetobacteraceae bacterium
CGGGCGAAGACTACATGAATCGCTGCGACCCTTGGCCGCTGAACCCCTCAGGCGAACTGCTCCTCGGCGTCAAGCTGGAGAGTCCGGAAGGCATCGCCATGGCCGACGAGATCTGTGCTGTCCCGGGCCTTGGGTTCGCCGAGATGGGCCCAGGCGACCTCAGCCTGTCGCTTGGCAGCACAAAGCTGCTGCGCGACCCCTATCCGCCCGTGATGCAGGCCGCCCGCGACAAGGTGCTCGCGGCATGCCGGCGCAACGGAATCGCGTTCCTGGAAGGCTGCACGAAGGCGAATATCGCCGCTCGACTCGACGAAGGAGTTCGTGTGATCTCAGGCCACGACCCAGAGATGGCGCGCATTGGCCGGGCGCACCAGAAGCGAACGATCCCGGCCTGACAACGAACCTGCGGACCGACGCGAATTCTGTCCGGCTCGGTCAGCCGCCGCCGATCGCGTGCCAGCGCACCAGTCTCAACCATCCTGGCTGAAACAGGCGCAGGCGAACCAGCCACAACTCGGCCTCCTGAACATATCGCATGATCCGACGCCGGGACGGGTGGTTATCTTCCATTTCCCGGACCTCAGCTCGCCAACCGGACAGCGCATGCTGGATATGCCGCTGGGACACGTCCTCGACGACGCGCACATCAAACCCCAGGCGGCCAAGGATGCGGGTGATCGTATCCTGCTTGGGCAGCGCGCCAGGATCACGGCGTTCCAGTCGTGCCCAGGTGGCAACGACCGGGTTGGACTGATCGAGCGGAGAGTCGGCGACCAGTTCGACCATCATCAACTGACCGCCCGGCTTCAAAGCAGACGCGATGGCCGCCAAGGTCCGTTCTGGCTGGCCGCCATGCAATGCCTCCAACGCGAGGCCGTGGTGATAGAAATGCTGGCGGAACGTTGGCTGGGTGGGGTTCCATGTCTCGATCTGAGCGCGTTTGCTAAGGTTCCGGCGCGCGATCCGGTCGATCGCCACGGCGGCAAGGTTGGGGTCGGCTTCGAAGCCGCTCACCCACGCCCCGAGTTGAGTGGCCACCGAGCATGCCGGCCCCCCGCTGCCGGCGCCGAGTAACAGCAGGCTCGCCGCGGCAGTCAGACCCATTGGTTTGGCGAGCCGCACTGCTTCCAGTTCGCCTCCCGGGAATTGATAGCCCTCACCCCATAGCGCGTCGGTGACGGCGAGACGGTCCAACGTCCACAACGGCGATGGCCGCGAAACAACCGGAGCCAGTTCCGCCTCCACGGCGAAATTGGGCTCGATGTCCGACGGGTGGAGCGCTTCATCCTCCAACAGCCGCGTCGGCCGCGCAAACCAGTTCAATACGGCGGACATCGGCATTGCCCACACCTCCAGCCGCGAAGGTGTCCATAAATAGTTGACAAAGAGTGAATATCGTCGGCGCCAATGATGCGTTTTCCGATTCAGGGTCCGGATATCCCCTGGACCTCGACAGCCGCCCGCCGTCGGCGGCATGCTGGTACCCGGAAACGTTGAAGCGCGACACATCCCCGCGTCATGGTCGGGCTTGACCCGGCCATCTCTTCCAGCACAGTGCCGCGAGAGATGGCCGGATCAGGCCCGGCCATGACGATGGAACGACTACGACCCGCGCTTTCGCGAGGGTGAGTACTAGTTCCAACCGCATCGCGCGATGGGAGGACGATATGAGCGACCAATCCGCGCCCGTGGTGGAAACATCATCCGGCAAGCTTCGCGGCACGATCGTCGAGGGAGTTGCGGCGTTCAAGGCCATTCCTTACGCCGCACCGCCCACCGGCACGCTTCGTTTCCTGCCCCCGCGCGAACCGGAACCCTGGCCCGGCATCCGCGACGCGACAGCCTATGCGGGCCGCGCGCCTCAGGCCGGATTGCGGGCAGGCACCCGCCCTGAGCTCGAAACCTTCTCAGGCACCCCGGACACGTCACCGGACTCCGAGGATTGCCTCACGCTGCATGTCTGGTCGCCCAGCATTACCGATGGCGCGAAGCGACCGGTGATGGTGTGGCTGCACGGCGGCGCGTTCTCGTACGGCAGCGCGAACTCGGATCGACTTCGAGGCAGCCGCCTGGCGAAGCGAGGCGACGTTGTCGTCGTCACCGTCAATCACCGTCTGAACATTTTTGGCCACCTCGATTTGTCGGACGCAGGCGGGACCGACTATGCGCAGTCGGGCAACGCCGGTGTGCTCGATCTCGTCGCCGCTCTTGAATGGGTCCGGACCAATATCGTTCGCTTCGGCGGCGATCCAGGAAATGTGACGATTTTTGGCGAGTCAGGCGGTGGAGGCAAAGTCAGCACACTGCTTGCGATGCCGGTCGCGGTGGGACTGTTCCATCGAGCGATTATCCAAAGTGGTGCTGCCGTCCGGCTCCGGACAAAAGATCGCTCCCTGAAACTGACTGACCTTGTTCTGAAGGAACTCGGCATCACGTCGTCCGCGATCGAGCTGCTGCGGACCGTCCCGGTCAGTCGGTTGTTGGCAGCGATCAAGCCGGCCGAGCGAGCGCTCGGTCCCTCCCCGCATCGGCTGTTCGATCGTTACCCGTTTGGCCCGGTCGTCGATGGCGATGTGCTGCCGCGGCATCCTTTCGATCCCGATTCACCCAAGATCATGCGCGATATTCCGCTGATCATCGGGGACATGAAGGATGAGACGGCAAGCTTTCTCGCCCCGGACGATCTTGTCTGGCATCGTACGCTGACCGAAGCCCAGTTGGTCGATCGGGTTTATGCGATCGCGGGCGCCGATACGGATCGTGTGATCGAGACTTATCGCCGGCTTTACCCCGGAAC
>JBEKGV010000830.1:0-2795 GCA_050012615.1 Acetobacteraceae bacterium
TTGTCCCCGAGCGAAATCGCTTCGGACGCGACGACAAAAAACCATCCGCCGGACATCGACATCATGGTGTTCCACACCAGGCCAGGGATCGCGAAGGGCACCTCCAGGCGCCAGAATTTTTGCCAGGCGCTCAGCCGAAAACTTGTCGATGCCTCAACGAGATCGGTCGGGACGGTGCGCAACGACTGATACATGCTGAATGCCATGTTCCAGGCCTGGCTCGTGAAAATCGCGAAGATCGAGGCCAGTTCCAGTCCCAGCACCTGGCCGGGGAACAAGTTCATGAAAAATACGACCGTAAAGGTCAAAAAACCGAGGATTGGCACGGATTGCAGGATGTCGAGCAACGGAATGAGGATGATGCCGGCGCGCTGGCTTTTCGCGGCCGCCGTGCCGTAAGTGAAAGTGAATAATAGCGATGCGGCCAAAGCGGCGAACATGCGCAATGTCGTTCGTACTGCATACTCTGGCAATCGCCAGGGATCGAGGCTGATTTCGGTCGCGCCCGGAGCATCGATCCTTACCCACGTCCCCCGTGCGACATGAGCCACCGAAATCAATGTCGCGAAGACACACAAAATGGCGACGATGTCCCAGACATTGGGAAGCCGCCTTTCGGCGGCCAGTGGTGGTTGGGTTGTTGTGCTCATTCGTCTCTGCTGGGATGCGACCGGGCTTGTTACCGTGCCGTGTCGGGGCTGTCACCACTGCCGGTCGTGGCACTTCCGTGACGGAACGATTAGTCGGCCCATGAAACGTCCGAGGTCGGTGTGGGACGGCCAGATATCGAGGCGGATCCCGCCGTTGGCTGACTTCCCGTATCCGGCGGACCGGTTCAGGAGATCGCGGGCCTTCTGTTGCGTTGGACGTCGAGCCTCGGGTTTAAGGCAGCCTCGATGCGCCTCGGCCGTCGGTCATAGTCTCGCGGGTGGTTTCAGGGGAGTTGCATGAGCCAGTCGCGGTTCCGCCGCCTTCGGTTGGGGCGGAACGGGACGATCGCCAGGTCGTCGGGACCATGCCCCTTGAAGCCGACCCGTGGCCTCTTATGATGGCTCAACCCCGGACGTGGCCGTTCTAACGGCACCCCCCCCCGGCACACGTTGACCCAACTGCGATCGGCAGGTTCATAAGAGTGATCATGCAGGCGATGAAATGAAGGCTCTCGACACACTCAAAATAGAAACGCCACAGGAACACACGGTTCTCGTCACGCTGAACCGGCCTGAGGTGGCTAATGCGATGAACACCCAGATGGGTCTGGATTTGTTGGAGACATTTGACGGCTTTTGTGCCGCGCCCAACAACCAGCGATGTGTTGTCATCACGGGTGCTGGGTCTAAAGCGTTTTGTGCCGGCGGTGATTTGAAGCAGCGCAACGGCATGACTGACGAGCAATGGCAGGATCAGCACCTGATTTTCGAGCGGGCCATCCGTGCCATGATCGATTGCCCGGTCCCGATCATTGCCGCGGTCAACGGAGCGGCCTATGCGGGTGGTCTGGAAATTTCGCTTTGCGCCGACTTTATCTATGCTATCGAGCACGCGCGGTTCGCATTGACCGAAGTGACGCTGGGCATCATGCCTGGAGCAAGTGGCACGCAAAATCTTCCGAGGGCGGTGGGCGCGCGGCGGGCGAAGGAAATCATGCTGACGGGCCGGCCATTTTCGGCGCGAGATGCGCTCGAGTGGGGCATGATCAATCGGATCTGCGGTGCTGATGCTCTGTTGCCGGAGGCATTGGAAACGGCGGCCGTTATCTCCGGCAACGCACCAATTTCAACGCGGCAGGTCAAGCAGGCGGTGAATATGGGTTTGAACATGGACCTGCGCAGCGGAATGATGTTCGAGATCGAAGCCTATAATCGGATGGTCCCGACAGAAGATCGACGGGAGGGCATTCGAGCCTTCAATGAAAAGCGAAAGCCGGTCTACAAGGGACGTTAAACGGGGAGCACGAAACAAATGAACGTGATGACAGACGTTCAGTCCAAGGGGCTGACCCAGTCGCTCGCCGAGCAGGCCCGGACCCTTAGATTCGCTGATATTCCAGATGAGACGCGCGAATGGGCGCGTCACTGCGTGCTGGATTACATTGCCTGCGGTGTGGCGGGCGCAAATGACGAGCTGACCGGGATACTGCTCGCGGAGCTTCGGGAGCAAGGCGGCCGGGAAAGTGCCTCTTTGTTCGGTCAGGTTGAGCGTTTGCCTGCTGCCTCGGCCGCATTGATCAATGGCGCGGCATCCCACGCGCTTGATTTTGACGACGTGAATCTGGCTATGCCTGGGCATCCTTCGGTCGCGATTCTTCCTGCACTGTTGGCTCTGGCGGAGGAGCGCGGATCGTCGGGAGCAGATGTTCTGACGGCTTTTGTCGCGGGATATGAGCTTCAGTGCCGCATTGGTAGAGTGGTGGCGCCAGGCCACTATAATGTTCTCGGTTTCCATGCCACCGCCACGATCGGGAGCTTTGGGGCGGCTGCGGCCTGTGCACATCTGTTGGATCTCAGTCAGGAAAAGTTCGTCACCGCGCTCGGTATCGCGGGCACGCAGGCGGCCGGGTTGAAGTCCATGTTCGGAACGATGTGCAAACCCTTGCACGCTGGTAAAGCTGCCTACCACGGTTTGATGGCGGCGAAATTGGCGCTGCGCGGCTTTACCGGCAGACCAGATATAATTGAGTGCCAACAGGGCTTCGCAAGTACCCATAGTCCGGATTTCCATCCGGGGCGAGCGTCGGAGACGCCGAAACATGGCTGGTACACTCGGAGTAATCTGTTTAAGTATCACGCGGCCTG
>JBEKGV010000831.1:0-2793 GCA_050012615.1 Acetobacteraceae bacterium
TTCGGATCGTCCGACATCGACACCCACGTGTCGGTCACCACACAGCGCGCATCCTTGACCGCCGCGACCGGGTCGTCCGTCAGTTCGATCTTTCCGCCCTGGGAACGAGCCCAGTCGATCAGGTCCTGAGGCGGGCGCAGCCCGTCGGGGGTGGCGAGGCGGAGAGTGAAACCGAACCGCACCGCCGCTTCGATCCAGCTGCGGGCGACGTTATTGCCGTCGCCGCACCAGGCGACGACCTGACCGGCGATCGGACCGCGGTGCTCTTCAAAAGTCAGGACATCGGCCATCAGCTGGCAGGGGTGCGAGGTGTCGGTGAGGCCGTTGATCACCGGTACAGTCGCGTATTCCGCCAGTTCGTGCAGCCTCGACCATTTGTCGGTGCGCAACATGATGGCATCGACATAGCGTGACAGAACGCGCGCGGTGTCGGCGGCGGTTTCGCCTCGGCTGGATTGCATGTCGGCAGCACTCAGCACGATGACGTCGCCGCCCAGTTGACGCATGCCGACCTCGAAGGAGACGCGGGTGCGGGTGGAGGGCTTTTCGAAGATCAACGCCAGGGTTTTGCCGGTCAGCGGGCGCGATGCCACGCCGCGCGCCTTTTTGTAGTGGGCCGCGACATCCAGCATTTGCCGTAACGTCGCAGGATCGAAGTCGCGCAAGTCCAGGAAATGTCTGGGACCGGGTCCCTCGGACATGGACCGGCCCAGATCGTCTCCCGAGCGCCGCAGTGAGGCGCTCATTGAGCGGCGGCCTTGGCGGCGCCGGCGGCGCATTTTCCTGCCGCGCGGCGCAGCATGGCCACGGCCTGGCCGAGATCGTCGTCGGTGACGACCAGCGGCGGGACGAGACGCAGCACATTTTCTCCGGCGGTGATCGCCATCAGGCCCTCGGCGACGCAGGCGCGCTGCACGTCGGCTTGCGGCATGGCGCATTTCAGTCCGCGCAACAGCCCCATGCCGCGGGCATCGACGAACACGGTTGGGAACTCAGCGGCGATCTTCTCAAGTTCGGCGCCAAGTTTGTTGCCCTTGCGCACGACGTCGTCCAGGAAACCTGGTGCCAGCATCACGTCGAGCACCGCATTGCCCGCCGCGCAGGCGAGCGGGTTGCCACCATAAGTCGTGCCATGCGTGCCGGGAACCAGCGCTTTGGCGAATCGTTCCTTGGCCAGAACAGCGCCGAGCGGGAAGCCGCCGCCAATCCCTTTCGCTGACGACATGACATCCGGCGTGATACCGGACCATTCGTGCGCGAACAGCTTCCCGGTGCGGCCCATGCCGGACTGCACCTCATCCATGCCGAGGATGATGTCGTACTCATCGCACACGGCCCGGAGATCGCGCAGGAACTGGGGATCGGCAGCACGCACGCCACCCTCGCCCTGAATCGGCTCGACGATGATGCCGCACGTGCCGGGCCCGATCTTGTCGCGCACCGCGTTCATGTTGCCGAACGGGACGTGATCGAACCCCTCAACGACCGGACCAAAGCCTTGCAGGTAGTGCTCGTTGCCGGTGGCGGCGAGCGTGGCCAATGTTCGGCCGTGAAACGCGCCCTCGAAACAAATGAACCGGAAGCGTTCCGGTTTGCCGGCGTCATACATGGCGCGGCGCATCATCTTGATCATGCCCTCGTTCGCCTCGGCGCCCGAGTTGCAGAAGAACACACTGTCCGCGAACGTCGCGGCGACCAGCCGTTGGGCCAGACGTTCCGCCTGCGGAATGCGATACAGGTTGGAGGTGTGCATCACCTTGGCGGCCTGCTCGGCGATCGCCTTCACGAGATGCGGATGAGCGTGGCCCAACGAGGCCGTGGCGATGCCCGACCCGAAATCCAAAAGTCGTCGTCCGTCGACCGTCCACAGCCAAGCGCCTTCGCCCCGCTCGAAGGCGAGGTCGGCACGAGCGTAGTTCGGTAACAGAGCCGGGATCATGAGATTTTAACCAGGTTGCGTCGCTTCCAATGGATCACCCACCCGCGACCATTCGGGGCGGGCTCCATGGAAGCGGGCATCTTTCGCCAGCAATCAGCACAATGTCAAACCTTGCAGGGCGCACGCTGCATGACGGTTCAACATCAGGTGGTGCGATGACTGGGCTGGAGCAGGCGGGCGTGGCATCGTTCGCGCATGTCCTCGGAAACCCAGCGGCCACCGCCGGATGAAGCTTCCTTGCGTGAGGCGGCGCTCAACTACCTCGCGCGGTACGCGACCACCGAGGTCGCACTGCGGCGTGTGCTGGAGCGGCGGATCGACCGTTGGGCGCACCAGGCCGTCGGCCGCGACGACGCCGGCGAGCATGTCGCCGCCGCCAAAGCCCTCATCCCCGCCATCATCGCCCGCATGGTCGAACTAGGTCTGATCAACGATGCCGCGTTCGCCGAGGCCCGCGCCCGTGGCATGGCACTCAGTGGCCGCTCGCGCCGGATGATCGCGGCGAAGCTGATGGCGAAAGGGATCGCTCCGGATCAGGCGCGGGAGGTGGTGCCGGAGCACCAGGGTGGCGAACTGGCGTCCGCGCTGATCCTGGCTCGCAAGCGGCGGATCGGTCCGTTCCGTCGCGCCGAGTCCGACCGTAACCGTGAACTGGGCGTGCTGGCGCGGGCCGGATTCCCACGCGACGTGGCCTTGCGGGTGTTGGAGATGGAGGCGGCGGAGGCGGAGAATATCATCCACGAAGCACGGGGGTAGAGACCAATCGCCTCCGTCCTGGATATCCGGTCGGACTGGTTACCGCCGCACCAGCGTCCCCGGCCCCGCCTCGGTAAACAATTCGAGCAAACAGGCAT
>JBEKGV010000832.1:0-4523 GCA_050012615.1 Acetobacteraceae bacterium
GGTTCTTCGTCACCCAGCCGTCCACCAGAGCCACCGTGTCATCAATCGCCTGCAACCGCTTGCCTTTTCCGGCGGCGATCGTCTGGATCAGTTTGTCCACGCGCTCGATGTACGGAGCACCGTTGGCCAGCGCCCTCGCCGCCGACGACGGCGTCAACAACGACAGCGCCGCCTGGGCGTATTTCTCGAACGGCACCAGATCCTTTGGGTCCGCGCCCAGGGAAATGCTGAGGTCCATGACCCAGTTGTAAACCTCACGCGTGGCGGCGGGATCGCTGTGCACCGCGTCCTTGATCGGGCGCATGCCATCGGCCTGCACGCAGCGATAATTCCCCGCCAGCAGCATCGACCATTTCGCCAGCGGCACGAACACCGACTCGTGCACCTTCAACTTCACCGGCAGCTCGATGCTTTGCCCGCCAACCTGGAACCTCGACGCTTCGATATCCGACTGCATCTGCCGGAGGATTGCGGTGTCGGCATCCGACACGAAGCGAGCCGACTTGAAGTTGGTGGGCAGCCGCACCTGCAACACATTCACCTTGTCCTCGGGTGGCCGGAATGCCTGCGGGTCGGGACTGCACAGCGTGATCGTCGCCGGATCGAAACTGTCCCACACTGAGGCGTCGGTATAGCAACCGCGAATCGCGTTCGCGTCGATCGACGGGATGCGCTTCAGATACGCCAGCGGCGGCATGTTCATGATGGACATGCAGGGCACGCGCGACTTCGCCACGGCATCCAGCAATTCCCGCACGCCCGAGGCACGGTATTGCGGTTCCTGCATCGCCAGCACGATCAGATCGAAATCGGCGGGATTGACGCCCGCCGGTCCGCCGGCCGTCAGCTTGCCGGGCAGATCGCGAGAGTTTACTTCAACGAGGCCGTCGCGGCCCTTGACCGGCAAACGCACGATGGCGCCTTCGGCGTTGATCAGTTCGGACTCCGCCGGCAGGCAGATCATGTGTGATGAATGGCCGGCCAGTCCCAGCTTGGTGGCGAGCAACGACCCGTAGGACGCGCCCAGGATGAGCGCGCGGTATTTCTTGGCCATTTTTTCTCTCCCTACGTCTCACGCGCGCGGTGGTCAGCGGCGGGACGGTTTTATTGACGGCCTTGATGGCCGCGTCGAAAGGTATCTCGGGAGCAGGTGGGGAGCAACAGGCGGGTCCTGTGAGAGGCCATCGTCGCAACAATGCGGTGAGCCGCTCCCATTCGCCCGCTCACGTTTTTCATTGACGCGAGCCGGACAGACATTTTACGCGTCGCCGGTGCACTCCGGTAAGGGCACCCCGGACAGGCGCGATTTCGGTTTCCGTCACTCTGGGGCCGCGCAGGGGGGGGCCGTGCGAGAACCTGTTTCATTTGGACGCGACATCGTCCTTGCTAACCCCGTCGAGCCAACCGTTTCATGGGAACACGACCACCATCTGATAATCACGCTTCGCGCCGTGTCCGAGATTGAAAGGAGCGACCTTGCGGTCACCTGCCGATCTGTTCAAAACCGCAGGCTAAGCCGTCAGGGGCGGGTTCTACTGCTGCTTTCATTGAGGTCAATTCGTCGCTCACCAAAATCCCGTACATCAGAATGACGCAACCAACCCACACCTCCCAATTCATCTCGGGCGCCGCCCCGGCCAGACCGCCACTGGTGCTGCTACATGGCTCCGGCGGCGGCGAATGTGATCTTGTGCCATTGGCCGAGGAACTGGCACCAGGATCGCCCATCCTCGGCCTTCGAGGAACCGTCGCCATCGACGGCGGATATGCGTTCTTCCACCGCTTCCCAGATCGGTCCATCGACGAGGCTGACATCGGTGCCCGTAGCGCGGTCCTGGCGGACTTCATCCAGACTACTATTGCCAGCCGCAGCCTCGCCGGGGCGCCGGTGGCCGTCGGCTTTTCGAATGGTGCCATCATGGCGGCGGCGCTGCTGCTGATGCGCCCAGGTCTCCTGGCGGGCGCCATTCTCTTCCGGCCGCTCTCACCCTTCGCCCATGATCCGCCAGCCCGTTTGGACAGCACGCCGGTTCTGATCATCGACGGCGAGAAGGACAGTCGGAGATCGCCGGGTGATGGCCTGCGTCTGGCCGAACGGTTGACCCGTGCTGGAGCAACCGTAACGCATCATGTTCTGCCGGTCAGCCACTCGATGACATCCTTGGATCAAGAGATCGCAAAGGAATGGCTGGCGACGATGGCCTGACGGCCGATGGGCGACTCCAGGCGGAAAGTGCGTTACGCTTAATTGTCTCGACAATATCCTGGCGCGACAGGAAGCCGCCGCACGCGGTGCCGACGAGGCGCTGCTGCTTAAAGCAGCGCCGCGAGTCGAACATATTGAGGGCTGGAGGTGGGAAACCATGGGAACGTCGCTTCAGGCGTTTTTGAAACGGTAACCCGCTCCGGAGGTCACTGCGAATGTCGGATCAGAAGAAATGGACTGGTGGCTGTCTTTGCGGCTCAATCCGTTACGAGGTGTCGGGCCCAAAACTGGATGGCTTCATCTGCCACTGTCGCATGTGTCAGCGCGCTTCCGGGTCCGCGTTCGCGGCGCTGTTTTACGTTGCCGAGGGGAACGTGAGAATCACGAAAAGTCAGCCACGATCGTACGAATCCTCTTCGGGAGTTCACAGGGATTTCTGTGGCGACTGTGGATCACCACTGTTCTTTCGCCGGCTGAACAGGCCGGGACAACGGGCTATCGTCGCCGGGTCACTCGATCATCCCGACGACTTCACGCCCGACGTTCAGATATTCCTGTCCGATGCTGTCCGTTGGCTCCCCGCAGGCGATTCCCGGCTACGCCGAAAAGCCCGCGGGAATGACACCTCCGCTGAACTACAATCCGGTGACAGGAAAGATCGAGAGGGAGACTCCCCAGACTTCAAACGGCCTGAACGCTCGGTACAGCAATAGAGACGCCGGGCGAAGCAACCGCGCCAGTGTGGATGATCGAGATGGATGTCCCGGGATGTGCGGCCCTGATATCCACGCGGGCGCGCAGTTGCACCGCGAGAGCCTTGATTATGCTTGTGCCCAGACCGGCCTTGGCGCTTTGCGTTTCCTTTGGCATGCCGACACCGTTGTCGTTGACCGACAGTGTCCAATCGGAACCGCTGGAGCGATAGTCAACAGTTATCTTCCCGTCGCGATCGTTCGGGAAGGCGTGTTTCAGGGCGTTGATCACCAGTTCGGTGACAATCAGGCCAAGGCTCACGGAAATGTCGGCGCGGGCGACACTGTCGTCGGCATCCGCTTCCAACTTCAAATGGTCATGGTCCCGGATCATCGATGCGCCGATGGACTGACACAGTTCGACGAAATACGGGCGCAGCCGCACATCGTCCAGCCTGGAAACAGCCAGCTGCCGTTGTAGGGCCGCGACCGACATAACCCTTTGATGGGCGTCGTGCAGATGGCTGCGGGTCTCATCCGATTGCACCCGGCGCGCGCTTTGCAGCAGCACGCTGGCGATGATCTGAAGACTGTTGGCGATCCTGTGCTGAAGCTCCTGCAGCAGCATCGCCTTGTCCCGTAACAGGTCGTCCTTTTCTCGCACCATTTCGAGCCTGAGCTTTTCGCCAAGGCGCGCGTCGGTCACATCGGCGACCGTCAGAAGCAGGCGGATGCCGTCCTCATTGGCATAAGCCAGCTTTTGAGCATTAAGAACAAGACGGCGGTCGTCCTGGCCTTTTCGCCGGAGGTCCATCTCGTAAGCCTCGATTTCGGCATGGCCGGCCACCGTGGCCTTAAGCAGCGAGCGAAGCTGCCGCACGTTCCATTCGCCGGCGCCGAGTTCAAACAGCCGGCGGCCCGCCACCGTCGCCGGGTCGATCTGGAATGCGCGGCAGAACGACGCGCTGGCCGCGATCACCGCCAGATCGCCGTCGAGAAGCAGAAGCGGAGCGCCCGACGATTCGACGACAGCCAGCACCAGGCTGAGCGCCATGTCAGGCGATTGCTGAGCAGCCATGCTGGCTCTTTCAGGAAAACTGGAGAGTCGCGGAGCGCGAGCCTTAGCCAGATGCATCGGCACGAAAGCAACCCGGTCGGCCTGTTGATCACAGGCCGCTATGACGGATACCTATCATAGTCCGCGCTTTTCGTTAACCCATATTTTGAACAAAATATAAAGGATCAGGTCAGCCGCACGGAAGGTTCTAATGGGCGGCGATCAACTCCCGAACCTGATCGACCATATGGTCGGGATCGTAGGCTTTCGACAAAAAACGGCAGCCAGCTGGCATTTCCGTCGATGACGGCCGCTCTTTGCCGGACGCGATGAGAAGCCCGATCCAGGGCCAGTTGCGTCGCGCGTGGTGCGCCAGCGCCAATCCATCCATCGAGCCCGGCATCTGGATATCGGTGAAAAGGACCCCTATATCTGCCGCTCGCGCCTCAAGAACCGCGAGCGCGTCGTCGGCCCCATCAACCTCCATGACCTCATAGCCCTGGAGGGTCAGCGCATCCGCGGCCTCCATACGAACCAGCATTTGGTCCTCGGCCACCAGGACGATTTT
>JBEKGV010000833.1:0-2775 GCA_050012615.1 Acetobacteraceae bacterium
CTCCTGGTCGAGCGCATCACCCGCGGCAACGAGCCGCCATCGCGTCACGTCGTTTTTCAGCCCACGCTGGTGCTGGGCGAAAGTTGCGGCCCAGTAACCCAGCGACAGGATCTCCCGACGCTCCGGCAACATTGATCGGAACAGGCTCGCGCGATGGGCTGGCGCCTTCAACGAATTCCGCCAAAGGTCTTCGCGCGCATCGGCGACGATCCACTTTGGGCCGATACCGCCGTCAGCGTGCAGCGTCCCTCAATAGCCCGCCTGCCTGCGCGTTGGACACGAGGGCGGCGCTGCGCGCGCAAAGGTCGGCTGACGGGTTGACGTGCGAGCAGGGGGCGGTCCTAGTGACGTCCGTCGTTGATTCTGCGGCCAACCTCTGAATCGATCACTCCGGCAACGCCGGAGATGCATCGTGACCGCGAAACAACCTGCCGTGAAGAAACACATCGTGAAGCTCAGCGATGAGGAGCGCGAGCGGCTCAACGCGCTGATCCAGAAGGGCAAAAGCCCGGCTCGGCAGGTGCTGAAGGCACGCATCCTGCTGAAGGCCGATGCCTCGGAGGCCGGCGAAGCCTGGAGCGACAGTCGGATCGCCGAGGCGCTGGATACCAGCATCGACACCATCGCCCGCACCCGCCAGCAGCTGGTGGAGGGCGGGATCGACGCCGCTCTGATCCACAAGCACTCGCCCAACTCGGCGAGGCCGCGCATTTTCGACGGTGCGGCCGAGGCCAAGTTGATTGCGCTCGCCTGCTCGCCGCCACCGAAGGGGCGGGCGCGGTGGACGCTGACGCTGCTGGAAGAGGCGGTGGTGGAGTTGAACATCGTCGAGCGCGCCAGCGACAACACGATCGGGCGGACGCTCAAAAAAACACCCTCAAGCCCCACCTACAGGAACAATGGGTGATCCCGCCGCAGGCCAACGCCGCTTTCGTGGCCGGCATGGAAGATGTGCTGGAGGTCTACCATCGGCCGCATGATCCGGCCTGCCCGGTGGTCTGCCTGGACGAGACGTCGAAGCAACTCATCAAGGAGACGCGGGTGCCGATCCCGGCCAGGCCGGGACGCCCCGCGCGGCACGACTACGAGTATGAGCGCAACGGCACCGCCAACCTGTTCATGCTGTTCGCGCCACTGGAAGGCTGGCGGCACGTCAAGGTGACCGACCACCATGCCGCCGTGGACTATGCCCAGGTGCTGAAGGACCTGGCCGACACGCACTTCCCCGACGCGAGCAAGATCGTGCTCGTGCAGGACAATCTCAGCACCCACAAGCCGGCGTCGCTCTACGAGGCTTTCCCCGCCGCCGAGGCGCGCCGCCTGGTCGAGCGGTTCGAGTGGCACTACACGCCCAAGCACGGCAGTTGGCTGGATATGGCCGAATCCGAACTCGGCGTGCTGTCGGGACAGTGTCTCGATCGGCGCATCCCCGACAAGCAGACCCTGATCGACGAGGTCGCCGCCTGGCAGGACAGCCGCAATGAGCATCACAGCAAGGCAGACTGGCAGTTCACCACTGCCGACGCCCGCGTTAAGCTGAAAAGGCTATACCCCCAGCAGGGCAATCGCACTTCAAAACAGGGCCAGCAATCGGGCGAGGTAACGGTCATCCCATGCCGCCCGCATGAACTTGCCGCTGAGCGAGCCCTTGGAGGTGTCCTTCTGCATGACATTCAGCGCCATGTGTCGGAGCACTGCGAGATTTTGTGGACCATGGCCCAAGCGGGTGCGGTCCTGATCCTCGTTCATGACGACATCCAGGCGCCAGTGTAGCCGGTTCTCGATGCCCCAATGCTCACGCGCGACTTCGTTGAAGCGTTCGCCTGACAACGCCGTGCTGAGCAGGTAATAGGCCGTCTCAGTCGTCGTCTTGCCGGCGGTTTCCCGGACCCGGACGACTTTGCCGATCGCTTCCAGGCCGGGCCATTTGTGGTCCTGCTGCAGCCAGGAGATGTCGGTGCAGACCGTGGCTGTGCGTGTCTCGATGCGGCCATGATCGGCGTCCACCACCGCTGCGGCTGTGATCGCCTCGCATGCCGGGTCGTCGAGAAACCGGCTTACGTCATCATGCAGAGTACCCTGGTTCCCCTTCAGAGCCAGCGCATAGTCGCCGCATTGATCGATGATCTGCCGGGCGATGGCGCGCTGGCAGTTGAGCGCGTCAACCGTCACGATGGTACCCTTCAACGAGAGCATAGCCAATAGCTTTGGCACGGCAGTGATCTCGTTCGACTTGGCGTCCGTGGCGATCTGCCCCAGCACCAGCCTCGCATCACTGCCCCAGGCGCTGACCATGTGCAGCGCCGACTTCCCGCTGGCCTTATCGAAGGAGCGGCGCAGCACCTTGCCATCAATCGCGACAACACCTTGGCAGGCATCGGCAAACCGGCCCATGAAGCGCTGGAAGCAGGCGCGGAACTGCTCGGGATCGAGCCGGCGAAACAGACGGCTGAATGTATCGTGGCTCGGCAAGCCGCGTTCCAGCTTGAGGAAGCTGCGCAGGAACGGCTCCTTTGCCACCGCGAACGCCGCCATATGTGTCGCGCCCTGGCCGCCGCTGAGGACAGTACACAGGGCGATCATCAGCAGTTCGTGGAAATCGTGCAGACCGGCATTGCCGGTCCGCGGGTCCTCCAACCCCTCCCAGCAGACAACAAATTGATCCAAGGCGCTCTCCCAAGGTGCGTTTTGCACGTCGATTGGTAGAGTCGATCATGCCCGAATCGGGCAACAGGCGATTCGCCTGTCAAGAAATTTCGAAGTGCGATTCCCCTG
>JBEKGV010000834.1:0-2773 GCA_050012615.1 Acetobacteraceae bacterium
TCGTTGATCCGAAGGAAAAATCCCTGCAAATCGTCTCGTGCATCGTCTTGCAGCAGTCGGTATTCCACATTGATGCCGGCTTCTCTCAACCGAGCCACACCCAGACCATCCACCCGCTTGTCCGGGTCAAGCGTGGCGATCACTACGCGGGCTACCTTTGCCTGGATTAGTGCCTCAGTGCAAGGCGGCGTGTGACCCCAGTGACAACACGGCTCCAGCGTTACATAGGCCGTTGCCCCCCGCGCTGAGTCTCCTGCCATGGACAACGCTGTGGGTTCCGCGTGGGGACGGCCACCAAGACCTGTGCTACCTCGACCGATGACGCGCCCATCTCGAACCAATACACATCCCACGGACGGATTGGGCCATGTAGTCCCCAGACCGCGCCGCGCCAAAGCCAGGGCGGCTCGCATATGGTTCAAGTCGTTCGTGACAGAGTTTGTCACGAGAAGATCAGTCGCATATTGGTACCTTCCCCAGAACACACAGTGCATCATATCTTACATCTTCAAAAGACTAATCAAGGTATGAGACAGGGCAATCGGGTGAAGGAGTCCTCGACAAACCACTAAAACGTTGAATCTATGACGACCCTCTGGATTCGTTCGGTGGGGGATGGTCATGGACGACGCGACGCGGGACGAACATGCTTGTTTCGAGGCGGTAGTATTCCTCAATCACTTCAATGATCTGCCGGACCCACGCCAGCGCGGCAAAGTTACTTATCCGCTTGACGAGGTACTTCTGCTGGCGCTGCTCGCGGTGCTTGCCGGGGCCGAATCCTTCGTCGAGATCGCCCGCTTTGGTGAGAAGAAACTCGATCTTCTGCGCCGGTTCAGGCCGTTCCGCGACGGAACCCCGTCGCACGATCATCTCGGCGACATCTTCGCCGCCCTCGACGCGGGGCAATTCCAGCGCTGCTTCGTGGCCTGGGTCGCGGCGCTAACCGGTGTGCCGGTGGGCGTGGTCGCGATCGATGGGAAAACCGTGCGCCGGTCGGGCGGTAAAGCGGGTAAAGGCGCCATCCATATGGTGTCCGCCTTCGCCGCCAGTCAGCGCCTCGTGCTGGGGCAGGTAAAGGTCGCGGAAAAATCCAACGAGATCGTCGCGATCCCAAAGCTGCTCGATCTGCTGGCGATCGAGGGGGCGATCGTCACCATCGACGCGATGGGTTGTCAGCGCGCCATCGCGCGAAAGATCATCGAAAAGAAGGCTGATTATGTGTTCGGGTTGAAAGGCAATCAAGGATCGTTACGAGATGATGTCGAGTTGCTGGCCAACGAGCAAAAGTCACGGAACTTTGTCGATTCAAAGATGAGCCGGGCAGAGACGATCGACGCCGATAATGGCCGGATCGAGACCCGGACAACCACCGTTATCCACGATGTCGAATGGCTCCGAAAACGGCACGATTGGCCCGGCCTGAACGCTGTCGCCATCGTGGAAAGCACACGTGAACTGGGTGGCAAGATCGAAAAGGAAACGCGTTATTATATCACATCGCTGGTCATGCTGGCGCACCTTCTCGGGCCGGTCATCCGGAGCCATTGGGCCATCGAGAACAGCCTGCACTGGGTCATGGACATGGTCTTCCGCGACGACGAATGCCGGGTCCGGACAAACCACGCTCCAGCCAATTTCACCACCATCAAACACATGGCATACAATCTGCTCAGGCGGCCCTCAGGCAAAGACTCATTCCGCGTCCGACGTAAGGTCGCCGGCTGGGATGATGAATTCCTCGCGAGCCTTCTCTCGGCGTAATTCTTTCACCCGATTCGCCTGTGTCCGGCACATACTCGGCGATGGCGCGTTTGAAATGCTGCTGGCGAATGCCGCGCATGTGAAGAACCTGCCGAGCCGGAAGACCGATGTGAACGACGCGACCTAGCTGGCCGATCTGCTCGCTCATGGCCTCGTTCGCGGCAGCTTCGTGCCGGACACCCAGACCCAGGAGATGCGCGGCCTGTTGCGTACCCGCAAACAGATCACCCGCGAACGCGCCAGCCATGTGCAGCGGCTATAGAAAACAGCTACTACGGCGGGGTCTGACTTCGCGTCTCCGTTCTTCGCTGGCCACGGGTTTGACGCCTCCCCAACGCGGACCGGCGGCGTGAAGTCCGCGAACGAACCTGGGCGACCGGATGAGGAGCGGATGGAGCCAGGGGCGGGGGCCGAGGGGAACGCGAGAGATTCGCACGGGGCCCGGGCACAGGATCGGGCCACCCCGCTACCTCGGACAGGATTCGGCCAGCGCCAACGCCTCGTGCCGCACAAACCGCGCCGAAGATGTACGCCCAATCGTAACGTTGATGAAGGTGTTCAACGATCTGAAGACCCGCGGCGTCAATGACATCCTGATCGCGGTGACCGACGGGCTGACGGGAATGCCGGCGGCTCTGGCAGCGGTTTTTCCTCGAACCACATTGCAAACGTGCATTGTGCATCTGATCCGCAACAGTCTGGATTACGCGAGTTGGAAGGACCGAAAGCCGCTGGCCGCGGCGCTTCGTCCGATCTATGCGGCCGCCAGCGCGGAAGCCGCCCTCATGGCGCTGGATGCATTCGAGGATAGTGAATGGGGACGGAAGTTTCCCACGGTCGTTGCCGCCTGGCGGCGGGCCTGGGACCAGGTGATCCCGTTCTTTACTTTCCCGCCGGAGATCAGGCGGGTGATCTACACCACCAATGCGATCGAGAGCGTGAACGCGCGGGTGCGCAAGATCATCAAGACACGCGGCCATTTCCCGACCGACGACGCGGCGAACAAACT
>JBEKGV010000835.1:0-2772 GCA_050012615.1 Acetobacteraceae bacterium
CGTCGCACAGGAAGGAGATTATTCCTAGCCTTTCCAAGGCCGATAGAACAATTGCCACCCCCTCTGCATAATCCTGAAGCCCTACACTTACCTCCGTGGCTAAACGAAGATCAGAAAGCCCCATACTTAGCGCGTGCTCAGGCCGCAGAACGCGGCGACCCGACACCAACACCCGCACATCTCGCGATGGAGGCAAAACGCGAAGCGGCTCGGGCGAGGCGACGGGCTGCCGGACAACATTCGACAAGCGGCAAACCCGAACCGAGCGATCAAACCTAACCGGAGCGTTCGCACAATCGCGCGGTGTAAACGCAGTGCTTCGCAACCTCGTCAAGGAAAATCTTCCAACGATCGATCTAGTTTATTGACCCTAACAATACTTTTGTTTCTTACTAATCGGGAACATTAGCCAGCGGTCATTAGCTCATTCACCCGACTGCGAAGTTCCGGATCGCGAAGAGCGCTTTGCGGTCTGACCAGAGAGTTTACTTCAACGACAAGTGCATGGACCGCCGGATCTTCTGCGGCGAGACGTGTCAATGCAGCACCGAATCGAAACCTCTGATCGAGATCTGACGGGCGGTTTCCGCGGGTCTTCGGATATGCGAAGTCCGATTCGACCGTACTCCACGGTGCCTCCAGCAACTCCTGCACACCAGCGAAATAAGCAACCGCCAGCCCACAAGTGGATCGGCGAGCCCGCTTCGCGAACCGAGCAAGCGACCGAGCATCCTGGCCTCCTGAGCCGCGACGGTCATGCCCTGTCCGAACGCCGGATTAAACCGGCAAATCGAATCGCCCAGTGGAATCAAGCCGCACGGCCAGGGGAATTATTTCTATAAAATCGAAGGCGGCCATTTCGTGCATATCCGCGACATTCCGCACCCGTAGCACGAACGATTTGCCAGACTTGTGCCCAATGGGACGATGATTGCTCGAGCCTACCAATCCGTGTCTGGACGCGGTAGGCAAAGCTGATGATGTGGCCGACCGATACCTTGATCTTATGGCATGGCACGGACACCAACTCCGCTACGGCCATCAAAAACTCACGAGTCCGGCGGATCACACAGCGGCCGGGAATGAAGATGCAAACCTGGGATTTCGGAGCGGGCTTTTATACGACCACTCACCGCGACAAGGCGGTGGCGTGGGCACAGACCAGAGCATATGTGTCTGGTCGAAGCGGCATTCCCATGCTTGTCCGTTTCGAGGTTCCCGTGCAGGAGTTCACCAATCTGGAAAAGTTGGCCTTCGGGGACGGAGGGCCGGGCGCTGACCTTTACTGGACTTTCGTCGCCGCCTGTCGTAGTGGGGCCGCCTATCATAATCCGGTAAAGGGTTGGACTTTTCCGGCAGTCGTCGGGCCGGTCAGCGCATCCATCGGGCCCGTTCTCAGTCAGCGCACCCTGGTTCCCGACGTAGATCAGATCAGCTTCCATCATCCTCATGGGATCAGCTTCATCAACAAATTCCCACGCCAGGTGGAAACGCCGTGACTTTTTGGAGGACAAGCCCTACGTTTCCGCCATGAGCCTGACACTGAAGACCAGTGAGATTGTGAAGCTCCATCGCGAGTTGGTGACCGCGGCACTTCGCGAGGTGATGGGCCTCGAAACGGTGCGCGGGCGCCCGACCTCTGCCGTGGTCAACGAATACTATAGGCGCCTGCCTCCCGCGGCGCAGTTGATTGCGGCCCATGATGACCCTCTCGGACTGGCCTTTAAGCTCGCGGGAGAAGAGGCTCCGGCATTGGATGAAGCGGCAAGCAGCCGTTATCGTGAGAAGTTCGAGCGTCTCAGGAAACGTTTTTACGTTTCACGATCGGTCGCCGCTTAGCGCCGGCCATGAGCCCGAGATCATAACGCCGTCGTCAGACGGACGCACATTGCCGTGAACAGCAGCCGTGGTTCGAGAACAAGAGATCCAATTCTTTTTCCGATTGCTATTCGGGCGCGATCCGCCAAGTGAACTCACCGGCGAAATCGACGAATGCAAGAAAGACAGAATACTTTCATCTATGACGTTGTCGACTCCGGCTCGCACATCCTTACTTCCGGCCGCGTAGCCCGCTTTCCTGGCGGCCAGAAACCCGATCACCCCCCAGGCACGCCACCGCCCGGCCCAGGTCCCGCCGGCGCGTCGCTGACCTTCACTGCGCGTCCGCGATCCACCCGGAACACCGCCAGCCCCCGCCTCACCTGACCATCCGGCAGCAGAACGAACCACCCGTCGACCCCGGTAAACCCAACCGGCTGTGTCAGGCCCGCGGCATTCATCCTCGCCTGCCCCGCCAGCACCCGAGCGATCGCCGCGGCGTCGCTCGCCAGATCCGCCCGCGGCGGCGGCGATTCTTTATACTGCGCCGAGTAATCCCGGATCAGATCGCGCCGGGAATCAGGATCCGGCACCGCGAACCAGCCGCCAATCATCGCCGAGGACCCGCTCGCCGGGTCGATCCACAAACCCGGTCCCATGATCTGCACCTTCGACCGATCGATTTTCGCTTCGGCGAAAGCCTGGGCGTACGCTTTCAGATCGGGCCCGGTCGCACCCAGAAGGATCGCGCCAAACGGGAACGGCTGGTCCTGGCCGGCCGAACTGGCCAGCTCGGTCACGGCCGCCGTGATGTTCTCGGCACCTGGTCCCACCATCCGGACGTATGGCGGCGGCTGACCCTCGGCGACCGCGACTCGGATCAACTCATCGGCCATCGCCTTGCCGAAGTCGTCATCCGGCAGCAGTGCCGCGACGGGTACGTGCCCGGTTTCG
>JBEKGV010000836.1:0-2772 GCA_050012615.1 Acetobacteraceae bacterium
GGGCTTGACCCGATAGGCGCTACATTAAGGTCAGTGCATGTCACTTTTCTCGTCATGGCCGTCCCCCGACTTAATCGGGGGACGGTCATGACGAAAAACCAAGCCTGGGCTTGACGAAAAATTAAGCCCGGCCATGACGCATTAATCGAGGTGCGCGCTCCTTAAATATTGCAAATATTGCGCACTCCTTAATTTAATGACGACAACCGGTCGCGCTACGCGACGGGACTGATCCAGATCAATGCCGGATGATGCCGAATATGCGCTGCTGAAGTGCAGGGCTGCGAGCGGTGGTTGTGCGGCGATAACGACTGAAGGATCGGATCATGGGAGACAAAATGACGCTCCAGGCGAAAATCATGTGGAGCGCGGTGGTGGTACTGGGCGCGATTTCTTTCGCGGTGGTAGCGCTGACACGAGGGGAACCAGTAAACGCCGCGTGGCTGGTGGTTGCTGCTGTATGTATCTACTTCATATCGTACCGGTTTTATGCGTTGTTCATCACCGGGAAAGTCTTCGGTGTCGATCCGAAACGGATAACCCCGGCCTATCGCCACAATGATGGCCTCGACTACGTGCCGACCAACCGCTTCGTGCTGTTCGGCCATCATTTCGCGGCCATCGCCGGCGCCGGACCGCTGGTAGGACCGGTACTCGCCGCGCAGATGGGATATTTGCCGGGCACGTTGTGGATCCTGGCCGGCGTCGTGTTCGCCGGCGCGGTTCAGGACATGACCGTGCTGTTTCTGTCCACGAGGCGCGACGGCAAATCTCTCGGCGACATGATCCGTTCCGAGATGGGACCGGTCGCCGGCGGCATAGCGGGCATCGGCATCCTGCTGATTTGCATCATCGTTCTCGCCGTGCTCGCCCTCGTGGTGGTGAGTGCGCTGAAGGGCAGCCCTTGGGGCACCTTCACGGTGTTCTGCACCATTCCAATCGCTCTGATCATGGGCGTCTACAGCCGGTTCATCCGGCCGGGCCGCATCGGCGAGATGTCGCTTATCGGCGCGGTCCTGCTGCTGGCGGCACTGGTTTATGGCCGCACGGTGTCGGAGACCCCGGCACTCGCGGCGTGGTTCAACTTCAGCGGCGAGACCTTGGCGCTGGTCATCATCGGCTATGGCTTCGTCGCCTCGGTGCTGCCGGTGTGGCTGTTGTTGGCGCCGCGCGATTATCTGTCGACCTTCCTTAAGGTCGGCACCATCCTGCTGCTGACGATCGGCGTCATCATCGTTCACCCCGATTTGCAAATGCCCGCGTTGACACGTTTCATCGACGGCACGGGTCCGGTCTGGGCTGGCAGCATCTTCCCGTTCCTGTTCATCACCATCGCCTGCGGTTCGGTGTCCGGCTGGCACGCGCTGATCGCCTCCGGCACGACGCCCAAGATGATCGAGAACGAGAGCCAGATCCGCTTCATCGGCTATGGCGGGATGTTAATGGAATCGCTGGTCGCAATCATGGCGATGATCGCGGCCTCGGTGATCCATCCGGGTGTGTATTTCGCGATGAACAGCGCCGCGGGCGTGATCGGTACCGATCCTGGCCATGCCGCTCAGGTGATCACGTCGTGGGGCTTCGCGGTCACGCCGGACATGCTGACCCAGGTGGCGCATGACGTGGGCGAGACCTCCATCATGTCGCGCACCGGCGGCGCGCCCACGCTCGCGGTCGGCATGGCCAGCATTCTGTCGGGTTTCCTCGGCGGTTCGGCGCTCACCGGGATTTGGTACCACTTCGCCATCCTGTTCGAGGCGTTGTTCATCCTCACCACGGTCGATGCCGGCACACGTGTGTGCCGTTTCATGATCCAGGACCTGATCGGCAACGTCATTCCGGCGTTCAAAGCAACCGAATCATGGGCCAACAACATCGTTGGCTCGGCTCTGGCGTGCTGCTTGTGGGGCTACTTCCTGTATCAAGGCGTGATCGACCCTCTGGGCGGCATCTGGACGATGTGGCCGCTGTTCGGCACCGCGAATCAGATGCTGGCGGCGATCGCGCTGATCCTGTGTACCGTCGTGCTGTTCAAGATGAAGCGCGAGCGGTTGGCCTGGGTCACCATCGTGCCGACGGTTTGGCTCGTGCTCTGCACGGTGACCGCCGGCCTGGAGAAAGTGTTCAGCCCGGAGCCGGCCGTCGGTTTCATCGCTCATGCGATGCGCTTTGGCGACGCGGCGGCGGCTGGTCGCATCCTGGCGCCGGCCAAGACGCTGCATGAAATGAGTCGGATCATCTTCAACGATTATCTGGACGCGGGCCTCGCGGGCCTGTTCGCGACCATCGTCGTGACCATGGTGATCTACGGCATCCTCGACGCCCGTAAAGCACTGGGCAATTCGAAGAACACCACGGCGGAGATCGCCGGTGCGATGGCGGGAGCGGGCGATGACTGAAACGATCAGACCCCGGGCGCGATTGGTCTGCGAGATGGCGGTTCAGACGGCTCGCCTGATGGTGGGCATCCCCGACTACGACACCTATGTGGCGCATCGGCAGGTGAACCATCCGAACACGCCAATCATGACATACAAGGAATTTTTTCGGGAGCGTCAGGAGGCGCGCTACACCGTCGGTAAAGGAAGATTTCGCGGCTGCTGCTGAAGCGCCTGCCGTTGAAACGGAAGGGCGGACCATGCCATTGAAGCGATCGGACGCTCACGCGCAACCGTCATCCCCAGCACCACAAACCGTCATCCCTCGGCTCGTCCGGGGGACCTGTCGCGGCGGACCCAGTCGTTGCCGGCTTTTCGATAGCCGCGCTTCACA
>JBEKGV010000837.1:0-2759 GCA_050012615.1 Acetobacteraceae bacterium
CGTTATATCGCAACGCCGAGGGTTGCAAAACATCGCCTTTTCGTATGGTTAGAGCAGAGTGTCATTCCAGATACTCGCCTTGTAGTGATCGCGCGTGAGGACGACACTACCTTTGGGGTACTTCAAGGCCGTCTACACGAAGTGTGGGCGCTTGCACAGGCCTCTCGGCACGGAGTCGGTAACGATCCGACATACAACAGCGAGACGTGCTTTGAGACATTTCCGTTTCCGTTAGGTTTGGAACCTAATGTTCCAGCCCACACTTACGCAGGTGACGGCCGTGCCGTGGCCATCGCCGCCGCCGCGCGCGAGTTGGTCGAAAAGCGTGACCTCTGGATCAACCCGCCAGATCTGATCGAGCGCGTCCCCGAAGTCGTTCCCGGCTACCCGGACCGCATTATCCCTCGCGACCCCAAGGCCGCCGGAATTTTGAAAACCCGCACCCTAACCAACCTCTACAACACACGAGGCACGCCCGAGGGCACCTGGCTCGACAACCTCCACCGTTCTTTGGATGAGGCTGTCGCCGCGGCATATGGTTGGCCATCTGATCTTTCGGATGACGAAATCCTGAGCCGCTTGCTCGATCTTAATCGTGCTCGTTCGGCTATGCCCCCGGGATAGGGATAAAGAAACTTTTGACGTTGCGATCGAAGACACATATGGAACCAACGTCGTTCGCCGACGCGAAGGATTCATTTAAAAGAAGCCAGACAGCCAGAGAGCTGGAGGTTTCTTCAGATACGGAACGTCTTGGATAACTTGATAGGGCGAGCCGACATCAGGTGGAACCTTAAAGTACAGTGGCCGTTCATCGATCCACTTCCTCCGGCTACTTTGGCTTTTTGGCTTCTTTCAAATGAAACCTTGCGGCGGCAAAGACGACTCCCCTGTCGGAAGTGGTGGCAAGACGGAGGGCATCGAGTCCAAAAAACATGAATCGCGTGCGGGTTGTGCCCATTCTGGAATATCAGAGACATGGGATTATATCAGATCGACCGTATCTCGAATTCTCCGACTGCCATGGAAGGCATAGAGGGCTCCCTTACCACCCCTCCCGGTTTACCTCATCGGCACGATCGAACGCCGCACGGATCCGATCGTGCCGCGCCCGCACCGCATCCCGTTCACCGGTATGGGTGAAGACATAAAATTCATTATCCCGAATCGCCCGCAACACGCGCCGCCCCACCGCCTCGGGATCAAGCGAAGCGGGTGAGAAAGCGCCGCGCAACGCCTCCTGCTCCGGCCTGTTATAGGGACCGCCAAACTTCTCCGGCCGTGTCGCCGCCGACTCGAAAATCGATGTTCGCACCGCTCCTGGGCTGAGCACGGAAATCCCGATGCCGGAGCCTTCCAGTTCTTGCTCCAGTGCCTCGGACAATCCGACGACCGCGTATTTGGTCATCGAGTATGCGCCCTGGTTTCGTCCCGCCCGCAGAAAGAACCCGGAGATCGAGGCGGTGTTGACGACATGACCGCCCTCCCCATGGCTCCGGATCATCGGCACGAAGGTGCGGATACCATTGATCACGCCCATGACGTTGACGCCGATGACCCAGCTCCATTCCTCGGGCTTGACTTGTTCCACTGGCGTACCGTGCATCGCGACGCCGGCATTGTTGACGCAGACATGCAATTTGCCGAATGCGCGTTCTATCGCGAGGCCAGCGGCGGCGATCGATGCGAGATCGGACACGTCCGTCGGAATGCCGATTGCCATGACGCCCAGGGCTTCGATGGTTCGGCGGGCTTGCTCCAACGGTTCGGGGCGAAGGTCGCACAAAGCGACATTCATGCCAGCGCCGGCCAGGGCTTTCGCCATTCCAAGCCCAATGCCGGAGGCGGCACCGGTAACGACGGCAGTTTTACCCTGGAAGTCGCGCATATTCGATTCTTTCGTTACAGAGTACACTCATAAGTTGACAGAATGGCAAATGGCCAACCCGATCGGCGTGACCCGATACGTTTAGCCCGCACTGCCACATCCGCGCTTATCTGTCTTCATCCGCGGCTAAATTCTTTCTTTGGCCGATCAACCGTGATTGCCCTGGGAAGGCAAAGGAAATTTGAGCCACAGATGCACGCGGATAAACGCAGATGTTATAAATCTCACAACGAACAGCAGCGCCGAACTCTTAACGGCAATACAACATCGCGCCGCCGTCCGACTCATTTCTCCGCGCGTATCTCCTTAAACACCTCGACCGCTGTTAGCAGCGCCTCGCGCACCAGCGGCGCGCCGACATAGCCGGTCAGATGCAGCAGCGCCTCTGACAGTTCGTCCTCGGTCCAGCCCTGGTTGAGAGCGAACCGCAGATGCAATTTCAACTCCGGATCACGCCCTGTCGCGGCGTCCGAGATGACGCAAATCAGCGTCCGTGTTTTCAGATCGAGGCCAGGCCGTGTCCATAGCGTGCCGAATATGGCTTCCTGCGTCACCTCGGCGAATTTCTCCATGATGGGATCGCGGTAGAGAGAGCCGTCGAGCTTGTCGGCATACGCGTCGCCCATCAATTTCCGCCGCATCTCGCGGCCTGCGTCGCGCCGGGGATTGTCAGCCATGTTTCGTTTCCTCTCTCGCTGTCAGACGTCGACCACGACGTATGCGCCGTCGACTGTCACCTGTACCGTCTCCGCGACGAACGGACCTTTCGCCAGAAGCTCGCCGGGAACGACTTCGACCTTATACGTGCGTGCTTTGACGCTTTCCGGATGACACCAGGATTGTCCGGTTTTGATATCGAATTCCCAGCCGT
>JBEKGV010000838.1:0-2757 GCA_050012615.1 Acetobacteraceae bacterium
GGCCGCGGCTCCAGCCCATTTGGCGTCACGCAGGGCGCGACCGACGGCGAGGGGGCGACGAGCGCCGCGTAATCGGCCGGCTTCGCGGCGACGAGAGCGGCCAGCTCGGCACGTTTTTCGGCCGACATGTGCATTGGCACGACAGGTACGGACCCGCCATCGGTGGCGTGGCGAATCACCCAGCCCTCCAGGTCGCGCAACACGGTCCGGAGATTGGCCCCGTCGCCGAGCCAGAGCGTCGCCTGGCTGGGAGTGATCAGATCCTCGCCGAGCATCTGACGCGCCAGTCCGGGAAGGAACGCGGCCAGCCCAGGAGATTCGGCCAGCGCGGAGCCGGGGTGGTTGACGATGTGCACCGAGCCGGACCGCATGGCGTCCAGCAGGCCGGGCGGTCCCGCGCCATGCGCCAGCTCCAGAGGATCCATCCGTGAGCCGATCTGGCGGCGAAACAGCACGCTGACCCGCTCCAGACCGCGCAGGGTCTTCAGGTAGACGAGGCCGCCGCGGATGGTCAGATCCCCGGGCTCAACCAGCCCGATCGACAGCTCGCGAGCCAGCAGCACGTGTTCGAACCACATCGGATCGGCGTGGCCGCCCGACAGCAGCGCGGTGCCGCCCTCGCCGTCGGGCGCCAGGGCGCGCAGCGCTTCGCCGGTGCTCTCCATGAAGGGACGCAGCGGTTCGATCTGCTGATTCTGGAAGATCTCGGGCACGATGCGGGCGAGGTTGCGGCGATTTTCCAGCGCATACGCCAGGCCGCGTCCCTGATCGGCCCGATCGGCGACAACTCGCCAGATCCCATCGGGACCGCGCATCAGGTCTGCCGCGTAGACGTGCAGGTGCCTGGCGGGTGAGGGATCCGATCCGGCGATCGTACACGGGCGCAGGAACGCGGGATTGCCATAAACCAGTGCCGGCGGGATCGCTCCGCTTCCCACCAACGTTCCTGGGCCGTAAATATCCGCCAGGATCGCGTCGATGAGCCGTGCGCGTTGGGCGAGGCCGGCCGTCAGGCTGGCGAATTCCTCGGCTGACAGGATCAGCGGGACCGGGTCGCAGCGCCAGTTGACCGGCTGGTCGCCAGGCAGCATCGCGGTGATGCCTTCTTCAACGAAAGCCCGTTCCAGCAGCTGCGCGCGCTCGGCCAGGGTGTCGTGACCGAGGCTGAATATGGCGCTGAACACGCCACGCCAGTGCGGCCGCACACCGCGGGCGCCGTCGACCATTTCATCGAGGGGTTGGGATTCGTTCATGGGTTGGCCGCGAAGCGTGCCCGCTCGGCATGTGCTTTGTCCATGGGTGCCGCCTGCCCCACTCCACCGCCACCCTGCGATCCGGACGGCGCGGCGCCGACGACTGTCTGGAGACAACCAACAGCGGAAGCACGCCAGGCATTGCGATTATCATCAATTTATAATCCCTGGCGCGACACGTTCGGCGGAGGTCACGGGACTTCAGCGGCACGCGATCACCGGAGCCTCGAACATTCGATCGCGGCGGCTTGGTTCGCGGCAGCCTATATGATTAACTTTACCCAAGAGAGGGGCAATATCCGTCGTTCATCCTCATCCTCGGGCTCAAACCGGGGGGTCTCTACAGGCGCGAGCCTCGCGGGTTCGGGCCGGCCCGAATCGCGGCCGACCCGATCCTGAAAGTCGCGGCGCCGTTTGGAGTTCCGCATGAGACTGCTGGCCGTCCACCCAAGCGGATTGATGTACACCCGCGTCTTCCTGACCCTGGAACCACTGGGCCTCGAACTGGTCGCCGGGGCGGCGCGCGCGGCCGGTCACGACGTCCGCATCGTCGACCTGCAGGTGGAAAAGCCCGGTCGGCTGTGGCGGCTGATCGACCGGTGGCGGCCGGAGGCCGTGTGCCTGGGCGGCAACTACCTCGCGAACGTGCCGGAGATCATCGATCTCGCGAAGGCGATCAAGGCAAGGTTGCCCGGTTGCTTCGTATTCGTTGGTGGCCACAGCGCGAGCTTCGTCGCCGGCGACCTGTTGGCGCACGGTGCCGGTGCGATCGACTGCGTCATCAAAGGTGAAGGCGAGGCCTCGGTGCCGCTTCTGTTGCAGGCTGTGCGAAACGGTGACGCTCTGACCAGCGTCCCCGGCGCGGTGAGCGCGGCAGGCGAGGGGCCGGCCCCCACTTTCGTCGAAAGCCTCGATACAATCCGTCCGGCGCGCGACCTGCTGGCGCGCCGGAGACGTTACTTTATCGGCACGCTCGACCCGTGCGCCTCGATCGAGTTCGCCCGCGGCTGCCCGTGGAATTGCACGTTCTGCAGTGCCTGGACGTTTTATGGCCGCAGTTATCGCGTCGCATCGCCGCAGGTGATCGTCGAGGAACTCGCCCGTCTGCGCGAACCTGGCGTGTTCATCGTCGACGACGTCGCGTTCGTGCACGCCCGCCATGGCTTCGAGATCGGCGAGGCGATCCAGCGCCGCGGCATTCGCAAGCAGTATTACCTCGAGACGCGCGGCGACGTCCTGCTGCGCAACATGGACGTCTTTCGTTTCTGGCGCGAACTGGGTTTGAAGATCATGTTCATCGGCCTGGAGGCGATCGATGAGGAGGGGCTGCGACGCTTCCGCAAGCGAATCGACCTGGATCGCAACATGGAAGCGCTGGAGGCGGCGCGGTCGCTCGGCATCGCGGTCGCGATCAACCTGATCGCCGACCCGTCGTGGGATCGTGAGCGCTTCGAAACGATACGGCGGTGGTGCCTGGAGATCCCCGAGGTGGTGAACCTCAGCG
>JBEKGV010000839.1:0-2757 GCA_050012615.1 Acetobacteraceae bacterium
CGATTGACCCGCGTGTGGGTGGAGCGGAGGCGCGGCTCAGCCGGGTCGCAATTGCATGTCCGTCTCGTGCTGTTGTTCAGTGGCGTCGCCGTCGCGCCAACCATTCTGGTCGCCTGCTTCGCCGTCGCGTTCTTCCATTTCGGAATTCAGGCCTGGTTCAATGATCCGGTGCGCACCGCGCTGGCGGAATCATTGCAGGTCTCGCGCGGCTACCTGGAGGAGCATCGCAACACGATCCGCTCCGACGCTCTGGAAATGGCCAACGATCTGGCCAATGCCGGTGAGTATCTCGCCGCCGATCCGTCCGTGTTCGCCAACGTGCTTGACACCCAGACCACGTTACGCGGCCTGACGGAGGCGGTGATCTATGAGCCGAATACCGGTCAGGTTCTCGCCGCCGCCGGATTGTTCGTAGGTTTCGGTGTCGACCCGCCGCCAACGGAAGCGTCACGTCAGGCGTTGTCGGGCGAGGTCGCGGTGATCGATGGCGGCGATGGCACCAGGGTCCGCGCCGTCGCGAGACTGAACGCGACCCCGCCCTTGCTGCTCATGATCGGCCGCCCGGTCGATCCACAAATTCTGGGCTATATGACGCGCACGGAACAGGCTGTCTCCGAGTACCAGCGTCTGGACGAGAGCCGATCCTGGCTGCAGATCGCCTTTGCCTGGATCTTCGCGGTCGTTGCCCTGCTGGTGCTGCTCGCCGCCGCGCTGATCGGCCTCGTCATGGCCAACCAGATCGCTCGCCCGATCGGCAACCTGATCAACGCCACCGAACGCGTGCGCGGCGGTGATCTGGGCGTGCGGGTGACCGAGGCTCCGACGCGCGACGAACTCGCCGGCCTGTCGCGCGCGTTCAACCGGATGACCGGTCAGCTCGCCGCGCAACGTGCCGAGCTGATGGAGGCGTATAGCCAGATCGACGGCCGCCGGCGGTTCACCGAGACGGTGCTGGCGGGCGTCTCCGCCGGGGTGATTGGCCTGGACGCACAAGGCCGGATCGAATTGCCCAATCGCACCGCCGCCGAGTTGCTTTCGGTCGATCTGATGGCGGCGATCGGACGTGACATCGGCGAGGTGGTACCGGAGTTCGCCGATCTGATCGATGAGGCTCGTGCGACGCCGGAACGGCCGCGCACCGAAGAGGTGCGTACTGGGCCGTCGAGCAAGCCCAGGACGCTGCTGGTACGGATTGGGGCGGAGATGACGTCGGGGAGGGTGAACGGGTTTATCGTTACGTTCGACGACATCACGGAATTGCAGCTCGCGCAACGCAAAGCCGCATGGGCCGATGTCGCGCGCCGTATCGCACACGAAATAAAAAACCCGTTGACCCCGATCCAGCTCGCCGCCGAGCGGCTGAAGCGCCGTTTTACCAAAGAAATAACTTCGGATCCGGAAACATTTAGCCAGTGCGCGGATACCATCATCCGCCATGTCGGCGATATCGGCCGGATGGTCGACGAATTTTCAGCCTTTGCCCGCATGCCGCAACCGGTCATCAAACCGGAGGATATCGGTATGATCGCGCGGGAGACTTTGGTTTTGCAGAAGACCGCTCTGCCGCGTATCTCCTGGTCCAGCGACATTCCAATGGGAGGCCCGGTGGCGCCGTGCGACCGGCGCATGATACGACAGGCTCTCACCAACCTGTTGCGCAATGCCGCTGACGCCGTCGACATGCGCGCGCGGAATGACGGTGGCGCGGGCGCGATCGCTGTGTCGGTGGCCGAATCGAACGGTTTGGTATCTGTTCAGGTCACGGATGACGGAATCGGTCTGCCGAGCGAAGATAGGTCCAGGCTGATGGAGCCGTATGTGACGCACAAACCGAAGGGAACCGGATTGGGACTCGCGATCGTGAAAAAGATCATGGAGGATCACGGCGGTCAGGTGACTCTGGACGACCGCCCGGACGGGCCCGGAACGGTGGCCACGCTGCTGCTGCCGGCGTCCGTTGAATCAGCGTTCGTTGAACATGCCGGCATGCCTGATGGCGCATGACATTCTGATCGTTGACGACGAGCCCGACATCAGGATGCTGATCGACGGTATTCTGGCGGATGAGGGATATGAAACACGCAATGCCGGCGGTGCCGACTCGGCCCTGGCGGCGTTCCACGCGCGACGTCCCTCCCTGGTGGTGCTGGATGTCTGGCTGCAAGGCTCGCGCATGGATGGGATTGGGCTGCTCGAGACATTCCACGGCGAAGAGCCGCATGTTCCTGTCGTGATGATCTCCGGTCACGGTACGATCGAGATGGCGGTCGGCGCCATCCAACACGGCGCCTACGATTTCATTGAGAAACCGTTTCAATCGGATCGCTTGCTGCTGGTGGTGCGGCGCGCTTTGGAAGCCGCGTCGCTCGCGCGCGAGAACGCCGAACTCCGCCTGCGTGCCGGACCCGAGGCGGAACTGATCGGCGATTCGTCCTTGATCGGTCAAATCCGCGGCCAGGTGGACAAGGTCGCGCCAACAGGATCGCGTGTGCTGATCACCGGACCGGCGGGATCGGGCAAGGAAGTTGTCGCGCGGTTGATCCACGGCAGTTCGCGTCGTTCGGACGGGCCGTTCGTGGTGATGAACTGCGCCACCATGGCGCCGGCTCGTTTTGAGGAAGAATTGTTCGGCACGGAAGCCGGGTCTGACCTGACCTCGCAGCCGAGGCGGGCGGGAGTTCTGGAACGGGCGCACGGCGGCACGTTGCTGCTCGACGAGGTGGCCGATATGCCATTGGAAACCCAGGGAAAGATCGT
>JBEKGV010000840.1:0-4293 GCA_050012615.1 Acetobacteraceae bacterium
ATTCACCAGGACCAACAGGCGCGGGTTCCATGGCTGGTTCATTCCACGCACCGCGACATCGGCATCGGCGAAACCATAACGTCGAACCTCCAGCCCAGTGACGAACTGGAGAATGTCTGGGATGTTATCGGCGCCGGAGCGGCGGATATCGTCCTGAGTAATGATTTCCATGTTGGCCGGCACTTCGCTGGCCTTCTGCGGCGTGCCGGTGGCGGAGGTCGTCACCGGCTCCCCATACAGTTGCTCAAGCGCACCATAATCGACCGACTGAGCGTGGACGATGCTGGATGCCGGGGCGAGCGCGACAGTAGAAACACCGGCGAGCAACAGCCCGCGGAGAGACATACGGTTCATGGGAATTCCTGTGTTTCTGAGTTAGATTTCGTGCGCCATCAGCAAGAACGCCGAGCCGAAGCCGACATTGCTGCTCGCGGCCGCCGAGCGGCTGATGAGGATTTCAACCTTGGGATCGGACTTCACCGACATCACACATTGGCCTGACTGAACCGCGGTCGCGTCCGCCGTGATGCAAGCCACATGCAGCGCGCGTGTCGCGGTGGCGACCTGGTCGACCTTGACTCCGGCCGCCGCGACCACCGCGACGAAGCCACCCGACGACAATTGTCCGACCGCGGTGACCACCGGCTTCAACACGGCGTTGCCGGCTTTCAGTCCTTCCCCGAAATAACTGGCGATCGCGTCGGCATCCTGTTTCGAGGCCGGATCGGCTGGGTCATAAGCGATGGCGACCGTTCCATTGCCGGATGGCGGCGGCTCCAGAAAGCCAATGGCTTTCGCCAGGATCTGCACGTCTTTTTGCGTGAGCGAGGCCGCGCCGGCCGCGCCATGGCATGCGACGGCGATCAGCCCGGCCAGCGCGAGGCGCGAGGCCGCGGACCACGGGGCGCGTCTTGGATGATTGTTCATTCGGGTTTTGGCCCCTCGGCAAAATTGCGACGGGCCGGGTTTATGGCGGCTGGCTTAAGGAGCAGTTAATTTGGCTTGGTGTTTTTTCGGCATTCAGTTGTTCGAACGCATCGCGACACGAAAAGCACAGTTACAAGTGCGCGCCGTTCGAGGGCCGGGTCGATCGCCACGCCCGTGGCGCCCAGGTCCCAGGACGCCAGCCCGATCGAATCGCCGATCGCCGGGATGAACCTCGGGCCAGCTCATGGTGAGCCTTCTTCTGGCCGGGGCGGGGGGCGGCCCGTATCCCGCCGGGACCGATCGGCCAGCTTCACTCCTCACGCGTCACCCGATAGGTTTCCGTCCCGCGCCCCGAATCGGAAAGTAGCAAAATATGTTCGCGCGAGAGGCCGCTTACAAATGACGAGTAACATGGCCAGTTGGCTTTTCGATTCGTCCGGATTGACCCCGCACGGATTTTGCTTGCTTTGGGAACCCGGCCTCATATGGACTTACGCGGTTTCCGACATCGCCATCGGCGTCGCTTATTTCACCATCCCCCTGGCACTCGCGGTATTCGTTCGCCGCCGTCGCGATCTGGTGTTCCGGCCGCTGTTCTGGCTGTTCGCGATCTTTATCTTGCTCTGTGGCGCGTCTCACTGGCTGGATGTGCTGACCCTTTGGGTGCCGGCCTACGGGGTGGAAGCAGCCGTCAAGGCGATGACCGGTATCGTGTCCCTGGTCACCGCGGTCACGCTCTGGTGGGAGATGCCGCGAGCACTGGCGCTTCCCTCGCCCGCTCAACTGCGACAGGCCAACGCGGCCCTGCGTGAAAGCCAGGACCGCCTGCATCAGGCGCAGAAGATGGAGGCCGTAGGCCAACTCACGGGCGGCATCGCGCATGACTTCAATAATATGCTCCAGGTCATCGAGGGCAGCCTGGACCTGATCGACCGGCGTATCGCGCAGGGACGCGCCGCGGAGATAACGCGCTACACCGACGCCATCCATCAGGCGCTGGACCGCGCCGCGACCTTCACCCATCGCCTGCTGGCGTTTTCCCGGCGGCAGACATTGCAGCTCCAGGCGATCGAGCCGAACGCACTCGTACTGGACATTCAGGAACTGCTCCGGCGCACTCTGGGGCCTTTGATCCAACTGGACATAAGTCCGCGCGACAGTGTGTGGACGGTGCTGTCAGACGCCAACCAGCTGGAAAGCGCGTTGTTGAACCTGGCGATCAACGCTCGCGATGCCATGACGGAAGGAGGCACCCTGGCCATCGCGACAGCCAACCGGCGGCTCGGTCAGGACGACCTGACCGGCCAGGAGGAAGTGGGTCCCGGAGACTATGTCGAGATCAGCATCACCGACACCGGTAAAGGCATGACGCCGGACTTACTGAAGCGGGTATTCGAGCCGTTTTTCACCACGAAGCCCCCCGGTCAAGGGACCGGCCTGGGCTTGTCCCAGGTCTACGGCTTCGTGCAGCAGTCGGGCGGTTTCGTGAGGATCAGCAGCGAGCCTGGCCAGGGCACGACCGTCCGCCTTTACCTGCCCCGTCACGAGATGTCCCCCAAAGGGGAAACCGCGGCCGAGGTCGCTGGGGACGTCGAAGTCGCGAGACCTCACGATCCGGCGCCCAGTACGCACGGCGGGGCAATCCTGGTGGTCGAGGACGAGACAGCGATCCGCGCCCAGATTGTCGAAAGATTATGCGATCTGGGCTATGACGTAATTGAGGCGGAGGATGGCCCCGCCGGGCTACGGATCATTGCCGCACGCGCCGCGATCGATCTTCTGATCACGGATGTGGGGTTGCCGGGATTGAACGGACGCCAGCTCGCCAACCAGCTCGCAAACGCCGCGAGGGAAGGCAATCCGGGGCTGCCGGTCCTTTTCATCACCGGATACGCGGGCGCGGCGCTCGAGGAACTACCGCTCGCGCCGGACATGGAGATCATGCGTAAGCCTTTCCCGATGGACGAGCTGACGGACAAGGTGGCGGTGATTTTGAAAAAATCACTGATGCGCCGATTGATTACGGATGCGCCATGATCGCCGGATGTCGTGCCAACGCCGGCGCCAGGAGAAATATGCCAGGCGCTACCCTGAGAACCTTGAACTTCCGGTCTCAGCGTTACCGAAGCGCACCAGTCGCTTGACCGTGTTGCCCTCAACGCCCATCAGCCGCGCCGCGCCAGATCCGCGGCGGTGCGACGAGGTCTGCCGGCGCCAATCCCCAGCACCACAGCCATCTGCCGAGTGACAACCCGCATGATCGTCGCGTCGAGCCGTCCGATCGCCTCGCCCATGTCGGAGAACCGGACTGTCTGCGGCCAATCCACCATCACCTGCGATGCCGCCCGCAATCCGTTCTCCTGGGTCGGCGCGACATCGATCCGCAGACTGACGCCCGTGCGCAGTTCCGAGGTGACAGGCAGCACCGTCGCGCAGGACAGCTCGGCCAACAGGTCGGAGCGCACCACAACGGCGGGCCGCGCCTTGTCACGCGGCAACCTGATCAGCACGACGGCACCGCGCCGGACGGCTCCGGGATCTAGCGCCATCCCTCCGTCCGTCCGGAGAGTTGGGCGAAATCAGCCGCGATCGCATCTTCCTGGGGCGTCAGTCGTGCAAGGCGGCGACACTCCTCGGCGAGGCGATCACGGTAGCCAGGATCGTTCACGTCCGGCAGCCACAGCACGACCGCCCGCAATCCGCGTTCGCTCTGAGCTTTGCGATGGCGCGCGATCCGCTCGCGCGAGGATGCAGGGGCGACCATGCGTTACGTGTAACGCACCACGACCGCCTGGGTCAATCAGACCGCCGGCAGCCTCGTGCTCTGCAAGCGGCGAAAGCAGACAGGTTCTCAATGCCATGAAGTCCTCGGACTCTGCCATGCGCAACTCCGTATGGATCCCAACCCCTCGAATGCGGCGTTAGGACCACGTCTGATCTGTACTTCTGTTTCACGACTCGCCGTAAAGGGCTTGTTGGCGGGGAAACCTCGCGCTACATGTAGCGGCATGGACAGGTTGACCAGCGCCCAACGAGTCAGGCGACGACGCGAAAAGATGCGCGCCGCGGGATTGCGTCCTGTCCAAATCTGGGTTCCCGACACCCGTTCCCCAGGTTTCGCCACGGAATGCCGACGCCAATGTAAGCTCATCGCGGATGCCGAGAGGACCAAGGAAGGCCGGACGGAAACAGTATTCTGGGAACAGGTCACCGCCGACGCCTGGGACGATCTCGGCTGACATGTCGCGGCGATATTGTCGTCGTCGCCTTGCAGGGAGACAGTGGCAAGCCGCGTCCCGCTGTTGTCATTCAGGCCGATTGGTTCGATGCGCTGCCGACTGTCGTTGTGCTGCCGCTGACCAGCAG
>JBEKGV010000841.1:0-2755 GCA_050012615.1 Acetobacteraceae bacterium
ACGAGTATATCGCCAATATCGACAAGGCTCACACGCAAACCGGGCCCGAGCTGCTAAGCAACCCGGTCTGGCATATCCATTTCGGCCGTTTACCGAACCATGCCGGCAGCCCGATTTCGTTCGCGATGCTGCTGAACCTCGCCAGCGTCGCGAACGCGGAAACGCCTGATATTCTCTGGGGATTTATCCGCCGTTACAATCCCGCCGCAACGCCCGGGAACGAACCGATGCTTGCCCGCCTCGTCGAGCACGCGATCGCCTATTACCACGACTTCGTCCGGACGAAGAAACAATTTCGCGAACCCGAGCCGTTCGAACGCGAAGCGCTGGAGGATCTCGCCGCCGCGTTGACCGCGCTGCCGCCGGACACGCCAGCCGAGACCATCCAGAATATCGTTTTCGAAGTGGGCAAGCGCCATCCGTTCGCGGAACTGCGCGCCTGGTTTGGCTGTCTCTATCAGGTGCTCCTTGGCCAGACCGAGGGGCCGCGATTTGGTGGCTTCGTGGCGCTGTATGGCATCCCCGAGACCATCGCGCTGATCGGTCGAAGCCTCGATCGCGTGTCGCTCGATGACGAGCGGGCGACGACCTGAGCGATGCCGGATTCCCACCGTGACATAGCACCGGGCAAAACGCCAGGCCGATATTTGTGCCATCTGCCGGCGGTGCTTGGCGTCCTGCTGTTGATTGGCGCCATTTACGTCGTGCAGAAGGAATTCAGGCAACTGAAGTTGCGGGATATCGCCGACGCGTTGCGGGCGATCCCGCCGGCGGCTCTCATATCTTCTTTTGCCTGTACCATCCTCTCCTATTTCATCCTCACATTCTACGATCGACTGGGCACCATCTACGCCGGCCACAAGGTGGCTTACCGCCGGGTCGCGTTCGCCTCCTTCTGTGCTTACTCGCTGGCGCATAATCTGGGCTTCGCGGCGGTATCAGGGGCCGCGGTGCGCTATCGGCTCTATGCGCACTGGGGGCTGACGCCGCTGCAGATCGGCAAAACGGTTGCTTTCTGCAGCCTGACGTTCGGGCTTGGCGGCCTCGTGCTTGGCGGGGCGATCTTGTTTCTCGAGCCAACGACGATCCCATTCTTCGGCCACTATCTGCCGGTGGCCGCGCTGCATGGCGTGGGTGCGCTGCTGTGGGCCATCGTCATTGGCTACATCACTCTGTCGCGTGTCATGGGATCGTTTCGGTTGCGCGGGCACCAGATCCATTTACCCAAATGGCGGATGGCGCTGCTCCAGGTGATGCTGGCGACCGTGGACGTCGCGGTGACGGCGACCATCTTCTTCGTCCTGCTGCCCGATGCCCGCGGACTCACGTGGACCATATTCATGGGGGTCTATGTCGCCTCCTACACCGCCGGTCTCGCGGCCAATCTGCCGGGCGGCATCGGCGTGTTCGACACCGCCATGCTGTTCGGGCTCGAGCCCTATGTCCAGGCGCCGCATATCGTCGGCGCGATCGTCGTTTACCGTCTGTATTACTACGTCATCCCGCTGTTTCTGGCGGGCGGTCTGTTCGCCGGCAACGAGGTCATGCTGCGGAGCGGCGGACTCTTGCGTGCCATCGGCCCCGGCCAGGCCGAGGTCAGACCGGTCACACCCTGGAGCGAGCCGGATTTCGCCGTCGCCGTCGCCACCGGTCTTGTCGCCTTGTGCGGCGCGATGCTGCTGATGCTTGGGGTGATCGCGCCCAGTACGGACTACTCGTGGCTGGATCCGGAGTTCGCCGATATCGCCTCGCAGGCCGGGCAATATATCCCCTCGCTGATCGGCGCGGGGCTCATCGTCATGGCGCTGGCCCTCTCGCATCGGGTCAACCTGGCCTGGAGTTTGACCATCCTGCTTTTGTTCGGCGGGGCGGGGTTCGCGGCAACACAGGACAATCAGCTTTGGGTCGTCGTGGTGCTGGTCCTCTGCGCGGTGTTGCTGGCGCCGTTCCGCTCGTGTTTCTACCGCCATGCGTCGTTGCTCAGCGGCCCGTTCGAGGCGTCCACGGCGGCTTCGCTGATCGTGCTGGTGATTTGTGTGCTGGCGCTGGCGCTCGCTCGCCACAAGACCTTCTTGTTGAGCAACAATGCCTGGTGGGCCGTGGTGATGTCGCATGAACTGCCGAATTCGGTTCGGTTCGCGGTGGCGGTGGCGGTGGTCCTGGCATCGGTCGCGATCTGGATTTTGGTGCGGCCCAGTCGAGTGCGGGCATTGCCGTGGGATGCGTCGTCGTCGCGTCGGCTGTTCATGATGGGGGCGATACCACCGGTCCACGCGGACGGCATGGTCACCGGCGAGACGGATCGCGCCGGCCTCCCATTCCGCCGCATCGGCCGTGTTCTCCTCGGACTGGGCGACCCGGCGGGGGCGGAGGCCGACAAGATTTCCGCCGTCTGGCGGCTACGAGACCTCGCCCGGCAGGAGGGGCTGGATCCGGCGTTCTGGCGGGTCGGCCCGGGGTTGTTGAAGGTTTACGCCGATCTGGGCCTGACGCCGTTGCCGCTGGGACGAGACGGACAGATTGTCCAGACCGATGAGGCGCCTGATCCGTCGCGGCGTTACCTCGTCTGTGTGGCGGAGAGGGATTTGAGCGCGTTGATGCCAATGCTGCCCGAACTCGCGGGTTCGCCGGCGGAGTAATGCCAAGCCGAATTGATTGACCTATCGTCACGGTCACCCCACACGTCATTACCGGGCTTGACCCAATAGGCGCTAAATTGAGGTTGGGGCGCCCACTTTTTTCGTCATGGCCGGGC
>JBEKGV010000842.1:0-2751 GCA_050012615.1 Acetobacteraceae bacterium
TCTTTGCGTTTTTTGCGTTTTCCTTTTTCTTTCTGACGCCTAACGATAAAGGTTCGTGCCGGACCGGGCTGCGCCAAGATGGAACGCAAAAAACGCAAAGAACCGCGAAAAGACGCAAATAGTGTTTTAAGTGGAATGAGCGGCCGGGGTAGCGGCGATCGCCGGTGCTTGTGGATAAAATCGCGAAAGGTGTGGCGACACTCATCATTTTCATTTCTGCCGCCAGGGCAGGCCGGCGGCCTTCCAGCCGGCGGTCACCCCGCGGTGGCCGGCGCGGTCGGGCGGGCCCTCGAAGCCGTCGGCGATGTTGTAGACGTTGGGAAAGCCCGCGGCGCGTGCCGCCTCGGCGGCGGCGAGGCTGCGTACGCCGCTGCGGCACAGAAAGTAAATGTGGTGCTCCGGCGTGAACCCGGCTTTCTCAAGCTGCGCCTCGAACTCGGCATTGCGCTGCATGGCCGGATACAACTGCCAGGGTAGCAGCACCGCCTGCTTGCCCGCGGCGGCGAGGTCCGGAACGCCGACGAAATTCCATTCCGCGTCGGTGCGCACATCCACCAATTGCGCGTTGGGTTCGGTCTTCAGGGCTTCCCAGGTCTTTCCGGGTGAGACGTTTTCGACCATGTTTCAGCGCGCTCCACCACTCGTGAGGTTCGGATGACCGCCTTGTATCACGGCTCGGCCTGGCAGGAAGACCTGACGACGGCGATCGGCAACACACCGCTCATTCGCCTGCGCCGGGCCTCCGAAGCCACCGGCTGTACGATTTTGGGCAAGGCGGAGTTCATGAACCCGGGTGGATCGGTGAAAGACCGGGCCGGACTCTACATCATCGCCGACGCCGAGCGGCGTGGCGTGTTGAAGCCGGGAGGGACAATCGTCGAGGGCACCGCCGGCAATACCGGAATCGGACTGACGCTGGTCGGCAACGCCCGCGGTTATCGTTGCATCATCGTGATGCCGGAAACCCAGAGTAAAGAAAAGATCGACTTTCTGCGCATGATCGGCGCCGATCTCCGGCTGGTGCCGGCAAAACCGTATCGCGATCCCGGCAACTACGTGCACGTTTCTCGCCGCATGGCCGAGGAAACCGGCGCTGTCTGGGCCAACCAATTCGACAATCTGGCGAACCGCGAAGGTCATCGCGTCTCTACCGGGCCCGAGATCTGGCAACAGACCGAGGGCAAGGTCGACGCGTTCACCTGCGCCTGCGGCACGGGCGGGACACTGGCGGGCGTCGCGATGGCGTTGAAGGAGAAGAACCCGGGTGTCCGGATCGTGCTCGCCGATTGCGAGGGCAGCGGGCTGTACGGCTGGGTCAAGAACAACGATCTGAGCATGGCCGGGTCCTCGATCACCGAGGGGATCGGCAACAGCCGGGTCACGGCGAACATGGAGGGTGCCCCGATCGACGACGCGGAACGTATCCCTGACGGGGAAGCGCTGGAACAAATCTACGACGTGATGATCCACGAGGGGCTGTCGGTCGGGACGTCCTCGGGCATCAACATCGCTGCCGCGATCCGTGTCGCGAAGTCGCTCGGCCCAGGACATACGGTGGTGACGATTTTGGCGGATGGCGGGGCGCGGTATGCGTCGAAGCTGTTCAACCTGCCGTTTCTTCGGGAAAAGGGACTGCCGGTGCCGGCGTGGATGGCGTGAGATCCGTGACCCGGGCGTCGGGCCGCCGACAATCCTGTCACCTGGCCATTGTATTGGGGCGGCCCCGGGCAATCAGACTACTCACTCGCTCGGCGAACTGATCAATGTCGTTCAGGGCGCCCCGCAATTCGTCGATTGAGGGTACCGGCTCGCCGCCTATCTCCGGATAGCGGAAAACATGGCCCCAGTCCGTAGGCGGGACAGGCAATCTATCATGTCCGACAGATCGGGGAAGTACGGAACCAGGAGGTCTCGCAATGCCTCCAGATCATGGGTTTTGCGAAAAGGAACCCGAGCCACGACAAGCAAACTCTTGATCAGCTTTTCGGCCGCCTGCTGACAATGATACGCAGCCGTTTCCGGTATCGAGGAAGCCGCGTCCAAACAAGCCTGGGCCGAGCGGATATCCCGGTTGGCGATCAGCAACCAGCGCTGTGCGATCAGTCTGTGATCGTCGGCGAGTGAGTCGTCATCCTCGCTCATAGACCACGATGCCTTCGGTTCGGGCGGCATAGGGCAGTGTACCGACAACGCGGCTGAACCTGCGCCAGGTGTTCTCGCGCACCGGGATGACGTCGGCGGGCTGGCGGTAGAGGCGGCGCGACTCCCGGCCGGCTCTCGCGGTTACTTTCTCCGGTGGGGTGTCGTCGTCCACGACGACAAGAAGGTCGATGTCGCTATCGGATCCGTTTTCGCCACGCGCAGCCAAGCCAAACAGGATTACGCGGCGCGGCCGGAAATAGGCCACCACGGGATCAAGGAGTTCGGGCGGGACAAGTGCGGAGGACATGACCGAGACCGGCGTTAGGAGCGTTCTTGCATACCACGGGTGACCCGGAGAACGAAGCTTTCTGGCATCTGGGTCTCGACGGCACGGTACCGTGCCTCGAATGAGGACGGTTCGCGCCTCAAGGCCCAGACTCCCCGCTTGTCAGACTCCCCGCTTGGCGCGCTACGCCGCGCATTGCTACAGTGCAGCCCCGATTCCCCGCGCGAGTCCGTGGTACTGGCGTCCGGGCGGCTCGGCTTAGAGCATGACTGCTTCAGGTTGCAGCAATCATGCTCTAAGTGCCCTACGTTCGAGAGCGTGAT
>JBEKGV010000843.1:0-2744 GCA_050012615.1 Acetobacteraceae bacterium
TCCTTCCGGTTTCGGCGGGTCCGATCAAAATCCGAACATGTGATCCAGCGAGAACCCGCCGGCGCTGTCCATCAATCCATGATAGCCGAACAGGCGGCACGTCGCATCCCGCACCAGCACATACCCATTGGGACCGGCGGCCGCCATCGTCGCGTCGCCAAACACTTCGTGCGGCCACACCATGACCGATCCCGAACAGGCGATCCGGATCGTTTCGGTCGCGATGACGCGCCCGGCGCCATCGTGCAGCCGCAATTCCGTCCTCGAGCGCTCATGCCACGCATTCGACGCCGGATAGATCAGCACGGCGAAACCTCGCCGCGTGCTGTCGCCAGGTTTCAGGAACAACGTCGTGCTCAGACCAGGGGGCGGGCCGTTGTAGGATTGCGGCTCGTCCTTATAGGTCATCGCGGTATTGAAGACATGGGCGCCGAAGCTGGACTCCGCGACGTGGCCGGATTGGCGGTCCTCGTAACGAAACAGCGCATGCAGCCACCCGTCCGCCTCGCCGCCATCGCGAAAATCGTAGACCAGCTCGGCATGACCGGAGACGACATCGTCAACCTCGACAGAAACGGCATGACCGCGCGGCAGACAGCCCAGGAAGCGCTGAGCGATGGGATGGCCATCGGTGTCGAAGACGTCGAGACGGAGCGGCAAATTTTTCTGGGTTGTCGCCATCGGTGTCGGCTGCACGATCGACCGGAACCGGGCTCGGTCAAGGATCGGAAACGGTAGCAGGTAGCCTCGGCCAAGCAGCGGAGACAACGTCGCAATGCCGGGATCGGGACGAAGATTGTCTCGCTCGACGTTGACATGGGCGATGCGGGTGCGGCCCGCCTGGCTCACTTCGTACCGAGGACGGACCACGTGGCGGCCGGCACGGACTTCTATCTGTTCGGGCCAGGTCACGCCCGGCAGCATGGTGCCGACATTCAGAGCGACAGTGGCGAAAGCCCCAACCTCCTGGTCCAGCACGACCGGTTGCTCCGCACCCATGCGGTCGAGAGCGATGGCGCCTCGAGGGATCGGAACGGCATGACTGTTTTGCAGCCATAATGTTACCGTCTCGTCAGGACGTGGTGCGGGCAGGCCGGCGAAACGGTCGGACGGCCATGCGTTCGCATCGTGGGTGCAAGACAGGCTTGCGCCGTTGTTCGACGCATAAGTATCCAGCGCGTATTTCACCACATCGTGGCCAGCGATTCCGATGGCGTGGACGAGCAGCTGACCGGTGAACGGTGGTAGATTGAACCTCGCCCGGACCTCTCGGCTGTCAATTGAAAAACCGCCGCCGTTGCCGGGCAGGTCTTGCTCCCACGTGGCCAATGGGCAGCCGTCACCGTTGAACAGACGCACCCAGAGCCGGACCGGACCGGCTCTGTAGTTCGACCAGTAATTCGCCGAAACGAGGCGCGTCGCCAGCCGGTCATCATCGCGGAAAAACACGAAGTTGGTGGCGAAATTCAGTTTGTCCAGGTAACGAGACGGCACCGAAAGCATCGCCTCCGGAATTCGTGCTTCGTCCAGCGTGACGATGCGTGCGCCGGCGGGCAGCATGGGACGGATACGCGCGGCCGCTCGACCGGCGTCAAACGCCGCGATCAGCACGGTGCGGACGCCGCTTTCCGACAGCTCGGTCAATGGTTGGGCGGTCTGACCGGCTCGAAGCTGGCCGACGAGGTTGACTTCATGGACGAACACGCGATCGACGGCGAGCGGATACATCGCCAGAAGCGCGTCGGCGACGCAGTCTGGGTCGTAGATCGCCACCGGCGCGACCATGCCGGCATAGAGACGATCGATCGCCTCGGCCGCCAGCGGATGCGCGAGGGCCTTGTAGAAGACGTTGCCGCCGGAGCGCGCATCGAAGGTCTGGATGTTCAGCATTCTCTCCGGCTTTATAACCCGAGTCGTTGCCGCATGACCGCGGCAGCCTCGGGCGTGTCGTTCATCGGGGTAACGGGCCAGAGAGAAAATCGGCCATCGAACAGGCGGACGCGGCCTTCGTCGCACATCATCTTCAGAAACAGACCCTGCCGGCGCGACCAGCCTGGCAGCTCCGCGACCAGCACGGGGGCAGTCGTGGCGGCGGCCTCGGAAATCATGGAGACGCTGTCCTGCGTCACGACGATCAGGTCCGCCAGCGCCAGCATGCCGAAATACGGATTGTCGCCGCTCCGGTCCCAGACATGACCACCCAGCGGCGTGATCGCATTGGCGATAAGTACCGTGACGGCGGGGTCGGTGCGGCGCGAAGGGGTCACGATGACCCCAACTTTGTCTCGCCGCATCATCGCGGCAAGTTCGGCGGCAAGTTTCGCTCCGGCATCGGCGCCCAGTCGGTAACGCCCATTGCTGCCGCCCAGAAGCACGGCGACCAACGGTCGGGGCAATGCGGCGAGACGGTCTCGCCAGAGCTCGGCCTCGGTGGCGAGAAGTTGGGGCGTCACACGGTGCAAGGCCGTGCGGGAGAGGATAACGTTTGGGCCGGTCAACTCATCATGGTGATTGGCCACGATGAGGTCGAAGCGGCCAATGGCCATGCGCGGGTGCTGCACCTGGACGACCGGGCGGGATTTGCCGCGCAAGGCCGCCAGGACAGCGGCCGCCATGCCGCCGCAGCCGATCACCAGATCGGGCAACGGAGCGCGGACAGAATCGGCGACGACAGAAAGCGGGCGCGGCCACAACCGGGCCGCGACCCATTTCCACGGCGCCGTGGGCCTGAGAACCCGCACATC
>JBEKGV010000844.1:0-2742 GCA_050012615.1 Acetobacteraceae bacterium
ACAGCCGCACGATGCCAGCGGTGGCGGGAGCCGATGAGTTTGCCGGGGACCCGGTTGCTCGGATCATCCGTCGCGAGCGGACATGGTTCGATGTATCCGGCGACGGTGTCATCGAATTGCCTCGAACGCGGATTTCCGCCTCGCGTTGGGTCGGGTGCGCGACCGGAGACTACGAGCAGGAGGCAGAACTTGAGCCGGATTGCCATGTCATCGGAATCGCTCTTCAGCCAATGGCGGACGTCACTGTCTTCGCCGGGCGCAAGCTGATCCAGACGGGGCGCCTGCCACAAGGCAGCATGAGAGTGAATGAACCCGGGCAAAAGATGCGAGGGATCTTTCGCGGCGCGTACGACGTGCTGCACCTGCATGTTCCGAATACGATCATCGCTGAGTACGCTGACTCGGAATGCGGCCGAAGGCGAGCGACCCCGCTGATCGCCGATCACCCGGTTGTGGATCGGGTGATCGAGCGATTAGCCGGCTATCTGCTTCACGCCGAAGAGTTGGGTGGTGTGTTCGGGCAGAGCTACGCCGATGGTATCAGTCTCGCCATCACCGCCCACCTGTTCGGCGGTGTCTCGAATCCAGCGCCGACAGATCGTCCTCGCGTGTCGGGCCTGTCCAAATGGCGACTGAAACGGGCGAAAGAGTATGTAACGGCAAATCTCGCCGAACCAATTAGCCTTGGTGACATCGCGGCCGCCACCGGCCTGTCACGAATGCACTTCGCGGCGCAGTTTCGTGTGGCGACCGGCCTGCGGCCGCACGATTATCTCGTGCAACGGCGGATCGAACGCGCTCAGGAGCTGCTGTTGAGCTCTCAGCTGCCGTTGGTGGAGATCGCGTTCGACGTTGGTTTTAAGAGCCAGGCGCATTTCACCACTGTGTTCGCACGATCGGTGGGGGAAACGCCTAATGTGTGGCGGCAGCGCAATCGCGGGGCGGTCTGAAGACGACGGGACGCGCCCGGCATGCCGGCCGCGATCTTCTTCTCAGATGATCCCGTCCCGCCGCAAGTCCGCGACCGAGGCAGTATCCAGGCCGAGCCAGTCAGCAAGTACTTCGGCGGTGTGCTCGCCAGGCAATGGCACCGGTCTGACTTCGCTCGGCACGCCATCGAACCTCACCGGCCATGTCGGCATCGTCATGGTGCGTTCGCCATGCCTCTTCGTTTGCAGGATGCCGCGCTGCCGGAAGGTCGGCTCGTTGGTCGGCTCCATTGAGTTGAGCACGGCGCTGGGGGCACGCCGATCGCGCTCAACTGCGTCATCGCCTGTCGCGCTCGCCGGTGATGCTCATCGCCCCGCCCGCCGCTTGAGCGATCGGGTCGAACGCAGCCCCTTCTCGTATGGGCTGCCATCCCCAAACCCTTTCACCTGGGTATCGCCTGTCGCGATTTGATTGCGGTTTCTCGTAATCGGTCGAACTGCGACAGTAGCCAGCCGGTGCGCTGCCAGCCCCGCCGGCACTTCGCATGACGTTTCGGAGTGTGGCCTACGGCTGTTCGCCAAAGAGGTTCTCCCGGTACTGAAATCGTGGACGCCTGTTCGGGCTGGCAAGGTGGCCGCCTGAACAGCCAGGGGTCGGTTCGCGAACGGAAGGTTTGTATCATGCCTACTCCAACGGGTTCGCGGAACCGATCATGGAAAATGCCGTTGGCTACCCGCCTCCGGCCATAAGCGGTTCGGCGCAAGCGGTGTCCTAGCAAGGCTGGGCCGACGCCGACCTTTGTTGGTTGACGACTACCTTGAGGAAATCAATCCAGGTGCGATCCATTCCGGTGACCGCGCGACGGTGAAACTGATAGGCTACCGGCGCGTGCTTTTGGGCCATGTCGCCAGTATCGCGCATGGCATCTCGGTCGCCAAAGCGGCGCGTGGACAGTCAGGACTGGCCGAAGTCAGCACAGCATTCAGCTTCGAACAAACCCGTCCGCGTCGACCACGGCCTGAGCGAAGGCCTGTGGAGCTTCCTGAGGCAGGTTGTGACCAACCCCTCCCTTGATGGTCCGGTGCGCGTAGTCCCCGGAGAATTTCATGCGATATGCCTCGGGTTCCGGGTGTGGAGCGCCATTGGCGTCGCCTTCAAGAGTGATCGTGGGCACGGTGATGACGGGACTTTCAGCCAGACGCTTTTCAAGATGGTCGTATTTCGCTTCGCCGTTCGCCAGGCCCAGTCGCCAGCGGTAATTGTGAATGACGATGGCGACGTGGTCGGGGTTTTCGAACGAGGCCGCCGTTCGGTCGAACGTCGCATCGTCGAACTGCCACTTCGGGGACGCAAGCTGCCAGATCAACTTCGAGAAGTCGTGCCGGTACTTGTCGTAACCCACCCGTCCGCGCTCCGTCGCGAAATAAAATTGGTACCACCATTGCAGCTCGGCCCGCGGTGGTAACGCCGCTTTGTTGGCTTCAGGGCTGCCGATCAGGTAACCGCTGACTGAGACCAAGGCCTTGCAGCGCTCAGGCCACAGCGCCGCGATCATGTCGGCGGTCCGCGCTCCCCAGTCAAAGCCGGCGAGGATTGCTTTCTTGATCGAGAGAGCATCCATCAGGTCAATGATATCGACGGCGACCACCGCCTGCTGCCCGTTCCGAAACGTTCGGTTGGACAGAAAGCGCGTGCTACCGTAACCGCGCAGATATGGCACGATTACCCGGTAGCCCGCCGATGCCAGCAAAGGCGTGACATCGACAAAGCTGTGGATATCGTAAGGCCAGCCGTGCAGAAGGATGACGGCGG
>JBEKGV010000845.1:0-2737 GCA_050012615.1 Acetobacteraceae bacterium
TCCTGATCGCCCGGCTGCTCGCCGATGAACATCACGCGCGCGTTTCGGGGGCCCTCGCCAAATACCGTTTGAGTCGCCGGAGCGTACAGCGCGCAACGTTCGCAGCCGCGTGCGTCCCGGACAAGATCGCGGGCCGCGCTGGTCTGGGTCGCCGGGAGAACAATGGGGCCGAGCGGCGGGCGATCCAACGGGCGAGGGTCCTCATCGAGTTCCTCAGCTTCAGGCAAACCGCCGCCCGCACCGGCCGAGGCCAGAATTGTCCCGCGGTGAGCCTCCCACCAGGCAAGTAACGTGTCGTCGTCGCCCGGATCCTTCAGACCTTGTCCAAATCGAAGTCCGGCCTGGTCATGGTGCGCGGTACCCTCCGGCGTGACGATCGCGAACCCATGTGTCGGGTCCCGGCGCGCCAGCAGACGGGCGTTTCCTTCAAGGACAAAGTGGTCGGGCTCGTACCAGCCAAGAAAATGTGGTTGGCCGTCGGCAGGCGACGGACAGAACCGAATGTGAGTGCGCATGCGATGGGCATCAGCCCGCACGGCCAATGCCCATCGACGCGCGATACGGAGGTCGGGATCTTCCGGATCGTCCAGGGAGAGGCCGCCGCGATGAGCGCGCCAAACAAGCGTATAGAGCAGACCGAATCGCTCTGGCTCGCGCGCCTGAAACGCCTGTGCCGCCATGGAGACCAGGGCGCGGGACAGAGTGAAACTTCCCTCGGCCTCGGGAACCGGTTCGCCCGGACCGCCGACCGTCCAGGTGAGGTCGGAGGGTTCGACTCCCGCGAGTACGAAGGCCCGTGCGGCACGCCGCCAACCCGTCCAGTCAGTCTCATGAGCGAGTGCACAAATCGGCATTGCTGACGAAATTCCCGATATGCGTTTTGTCAGATTGAGACTGACCGGGCGATGCCGGCGAGGGGGGGCGCGCGACTTGCTGTAACTGGGAGAGGCGCATCTGTCGAGCGTCGCGCGGCACGATTTGAATACATCCTGTGGTTGTGTAAGGCACAATCCCGAGTACTCATCAGCCGCGTGCCTATGGGTACCAATACCCGCTCAACTTGCTTTGACGCAAAAGTCACGAATTTTTGCGCCACGCTGCAAAGCGTACCTCGATATCATTCTGTCGGAGCCGATTACCCCAAATCATTGTTGACGAGGCCGCGCGATGGATTTTCCGTCTGGTCCCCCCGTTCTGGACCGCCCCAGCACGGACAAGGTGGCGCCGAGTTCAGTGCCGAAGCGGCGGCTTTCGGTTCGCCGCCGGATGTGGGATCGCACGCGCTCAACAGCCACCGACGACGGGCCGGCGCACCAGGCCGGAACCGTGCTCGGCCGGGTATGGAATTCCGCGTGGCCGCTGCTCGTGCTGGGAAACTTCTTCTGGGCCAGCAATATCGTCATCGGACGCGCCATTCTGGGTCATGTGCCATCGGTTTCGTTGTCGTTCTGGCGGTGGACTTGTGCCTTCTTCGTCGCATTGTTGTTCGCCTGGCCGCATTTGAAAAACGATTGGCCGGTTCTCAGAGAGCATTGGAAAATCATGCTGGCTCTGTCAGCCACCGGCATCGCGCTATTCAATATCGTGGCTTACATTGGGCTGTCGGGTACCACCGCCCTGAACGTATTATTATTGCAATCAAGCCTCCCGCTGATCGTGACGATCTGGGCGTTTGCATTGTTCAGGGAGCGGCCGTCTTCATGGCAACTCGCAGCAGTCATGATCTCGCTGGCCGGTGTCGCATTCGTCGCCGCGCACGGTTCGCTTGAAGCATTGATAAATCAACGATTTTACCGGTCGGATCTGTGGATCGCGGCCTCTGTGGTCATCTATGGCGTTTACATTGTGCTGCTGCGTCGGCGCCCGCCGGTTCATCCTTTGAGTTTCATGCAGGTGGCCATGGGTCTCGGCACGTTGATGGTGGTGCCATTTTATTTGTGGGAGCTGAGCCGCGGCGTAACGATGACCAATCACTGGCAGAACTTCGTCGGGATCGGCTATATGGCCGTGTTTCCGTCATTCATTTCGTATTTGCTGTTCAACCGCGGCGTGCAGCTGATCGGCGCCGCGCGCGCCGGTCAGTCCACCCACCTGATGCCGATATTCGGCAGCGTCATGGCTTGCCTTTGCCTCGGGGAGGAATTGCATCTCTACCACCTGATCGGGGTGATCCTGATCGGCGCGGGAATCATTCTGGCGCAACTGAAAACGCCGCGGCAATGAAGGAGCGGCCGATGTCAGTCCCGCAACTCCGGAATTATCCACAACGGCTTGTCGCCCCTCATCACGCGTTGGCAGTTATCGAACGCGTTGCGGAATCGGGAGTATTGCGTATCCCAGGTCGGGCCGGCGAAATGCGCGGTCAGCACAACGTTCGGCAACGGGAACAAGGGATTGTTCGGCGGTGGCGGTTCCTGATCGAACACGTCCAGACCCGCGCCGGCGATGGTGCCGTTGGTCAACGCTTCCACCAGAGCCGGTTCATCCACCACCGGACCACGGCAGGTGTTGATCAGATACGCCGAGGGCTTCATCATCTTCAGCCGTTCCGCGTTGATCATGTGACGCGTGTCCGCCAGCAACGGTACATGCAGCGAGACGATATCGGACGTCTTCAGCAGCTCTTCCAATAAGGTGAAGCGCACGCCGATCTGTTCCGCGTGCTCCTCGCTGAGGCGAATCACGTCGTAATATTGCACCCGCATCCCGAACGCGCGCGCCAGCTTCGCCGTCTTTC
>JBEKGV010000846.1:0-2735 GCA_050012615.1 Acetobacteraceae bacterium
ACGCGCAAAGTCGGGCGCCGGGATGTCCAGATAGTGCTGCACCCGGCCGACGATTTGTTGTCCCATATGCCACAGATCGAGAATATCGATGTAATCGGTGTCGGTGAGGCCGTGCGCGATGCGCGTGCGGATCGCGCGGCGCATGCGCCGCCTGACCCGCTTTCCCGCCTGGTGCTGGTAGCTGCGGAATTCGGCCAGCATGTCGATACGTTCCCATAGCCGAAACACGGTCGTATCGTAGATGAAAGTCGCCCGGAATATGCGGACGAGTTCGGCGCTCATGGGCACTTGGTAGCGGCGCGCGGCGTCGGCGAACTTTATCCAGATCATGCCGCTCGCTTGTTCCCACCATGCCGAATGATCGCTGTTGATGGCGTAGACCCAGTCCCAGAATATCAGTTCGATCTCGCGCGAGAAGCTGACGAGATCGATCGGCGGCAGCGGCTCCAGCATCGCCACTGCGGCGCGGACCATCGCCTGAACGTTGTGGGCGGCAAACTCACGGTGATAGCGCTGCCAGATGCGGCGATACTTGCCGGCAAGGCGCCCGCACGAGGCGAGATCGACGAAGACGATGCGGTTTCCCGGCTGGACGCAGATATTGGCCGGATGCGGGTCGGCGTGAAACAGCAACCCTTCGAGAAGCGCCCAATGTGCCGCCATGATCAGCCGGTGCGCGATCTCGTGCAGATCGATTCCATGCTCGCGTATCCGCTGCAACTCGGCCTCGTCTTCGGTGTCGAGCGCGCGTATGATCTTGTCGAGAAAGACGCCGTCGACAAACGCGGTGACGAGGATCTCGTGGCTGCATAGTTCGAAATGCACGCGTGGGGCGGTGACGAAGTCGAGCTTCGATTGCGCCGCGTCCCTGCGGAACAGTTCGGTGTTGCGGGCCTCGCGCAGGAAGTCGACCTCCTCGAGCAGCATGCGTTCGAACTCGACTCGCATCATCCTGGTGAATCGCGGCCTGAAAATGCCCAGCCATTCGGCGAGGCGAAGAAGCCACCCGAGCGCGCGGGCATCCCGCGCCAGTCTTGGCCCGACCCCGGGCCGCCGCACCTTCACCGCCACGGTTTCGCCGGTATGCAGCCGGGCCTTGTAGACGCAGGCGAGCGACGCCGAGCCGATCGGCTCCGGCGCGAATTCCTCGAATACCTCCGCCAGGGGAGTTCCGGTCGTGCGCTCGATCACCGCTTGCGCATAGGCCGTCGGAAACGGCGGGACGACATCGAGCATCAGCGACAATTCCCGGCAATATTCCGGGGGTAGCAAATCCCCGCGCATGGCCAGTTGCTGCGCCACCTTGATGAAGGTCGGTCCGAGGCTCTCGAAGATCGCGCGCAGTCGGCTGGCCCGTCGCGTCACATTGTCGCGGCGCATGAGTTTGTCCGCCACGATTCCCGCGTAGAAGCGGGCGCCCGCCCCTATCCAGACGGCGAGTTGGACGGACGTGAGGACCAGCTCTCGCAGAGGCTGTTGCGGCTCGTCACCATGAACGGCGAGGGGCGAACGCAGCGCCATCGCGGTGCGCCGGGGCACCGTCGATGCGTCTTGCCAGCGCGCCAGAGCGTCGCCGATGGAGTAATCGACGCTGCGCCCGTGTTCCGGCCGGAATTTGCGGTTGGCGGGCATGTCCGGCCGATCGTGAAACAAGCTACGGAATCAGCCGCCGCACGATCTTGCGCACCCTCAGCGACCTGACCGCACGCGCCACGTCCACGGGCACCTCGCTGAGCACGCGGATCTGCACTTCCAAAGCTCCAGCGGAGTTTTCCAGCGCATCACGCACCGCGCCATCGCGCCGCTTGCGGGCCGACCGATCGGTGGCGGCGCGCCACTCTTCCAGGCCCTCGTCCACCGATTGCACGACGCGTTGAAGCGCTCTCGTCGCATGCCGTTCGAATTCCTGCACGCCGCGCAAACCCTTGGAGTATTTCCGCTTGGGCGCCGGCTCGTCGTCGGTCGTGCTGGTCGGCGGGTTTCTCTCCTCGGACAATGGCTTCGTTTCACTGCCGCTGTTTTGGTCCGTTTGGTCAGCCACTTTCAACTCCACGCTCAGGGAAGGAGATCGGCCAACGATCCGCGCTTCTTCGGCTTGCGCGAATAGATGACGACGACGGGCACGAATTCTTTCGCGGCGGCTTTCTCGCCGAGCCTCGTTCGCACTTGCGCGATGACGTCCTGGACCTCTGCGTCCAACTCGGCGTCGAGGCCTTGCTTGAACTTCTTGAGGCGCTTGCGCGACATCGATCCCAGATCGACGACGATAGGGGCGTGCGACTTGTTCATAAGCTACCGCCTTGAATTCGTCCCCTTTAGGTTTAGACTACATCAAATGCTACCGGAAGTTCAAGGTGGTGCCGCCTGTCAATGGCTGTGTCGGTTGGCGGACCGCCGTGTCTGATCGCGCTACATGCAACGAAGGAAGCTATCGCGCGGCGATGGGCTCCGGTCGGCTGCGGTCGGCCATGTCGATCATAGCACGTTGTATCTCATAGCTTTTTTGACGGGCCCGTCTCCGGCCACGGCCGATTTGATCCGCTTGAAGCCACACGGCTCTGTGATCGCCGGCTTCGTTGTCCACACGTACAATTTGTAATAATGTTATCGAACGACCTTAAATTTCATCGCGGTGGCCGAGAACGGCAGGACCGATGTCGGCGTCCGCAGGGATCAAAGCCAGCGACAGCGAAGCTGCCGCGCCTTGAAGGAGCGTCCGATGTCCGCACCGGTTG
>JBEKGV010000847.1:0-2731 GCA_050012615.1 Acetobacteraceae bacterium
GGGGCCTGAAAACTTGGAATTCCCCTCTCCCCGTGCCACATCGGGGCCATGAGATCCATGCGCGCCGCGCTTCCGCCGGCCATTCCCCGGCCCAGGGAACATTCGAACCTTGAGGTGATCCTTTCGTTCGCACCCTATCTGTGGCCCAAAGGCAACCTAGGCGCGCGGGTCAGGGTAGCCAGCGCCATCCTGTTCATGCTCCTGGCCAAGGGGGCGGCGGTTTACGTGCCCATCCTCTACGCCAGAACCATCGACGCGCTGACCAAACCGGGCAACCTCGCCGTGACCGTGCCGGTGCTGCTGATCCTCGGCTACGGCATCGCGCGCATCGGCTCGGCTGGGTTCGTGGAAATCAGGGACGCGTTGTTCGCGTCGGTCTCGCAGCGCGCGGTGCGGATGGTGGCCTTGCAGACCTATCAACATCTGCACCGCGTCAGCTTGCGGTTTCACCTCGACCGGCAAACCGGCGGGCTGTCGCGAATCATCGACCGAGGCGTGACCGGAATGCAGTCAGTGCTGCGCCTCGCCGTGTTCAACGTGATCCCCACGGCGGTGGAGTTGCTGCTGGTCACCGCGATCATCTGGCGCATGTTCAGTTGGCGCTATGCGCTCGTCACGTTTCTCGCGGTGCTGATGTACGTCGGCTTCACCAGCACTCTGGCCGGGCGCCGCGGCCGCTATCGCCGCACCCTGAATGAAAGCGACAACGATGCCTCCAGCAAGTCGCTGGACAGTCTGCTCAACTACGAAACCGTGAAGTACTTCGGCAACGAAGCCCATGAAGCCGAGCGTTACGATAAAGCACTGGCGCATTACGAGCGGGCGGCCGTCCGCGTCCAGGTCTCCCTCAACATGCTCAACCTGGGTCAGGCGTTGATCATTGCCTCAGGCGTGACCATGATCATGCTGATGGCGGGAAGCTCTCTGGCGGCGGGCGAGATGACGATCGGCTCGTTCGTGCTGATCAACACTTACCTCATTCAATTATATCAGCCGTTGAATTTCCTTGGCATGGTCTACATGACCATCAAGCAGGGGCTGGTGGACATGGAGCAGATGTTCACTCTGATGCAGGTCGAAGCCGAAATCACCGACAAGCCGGGAGCCCCGACGCTGATCGCGGGCGCGGCAGGCGGCGAGGTGCGGTTCGAAAACGTCCGCTTCGGCTACCGGCCCAACCGGGAGATCCTGCACGGTATCAGCTTCACCATTCCGGCGGGACGGCGCCTCGCGATCGTCGGGCCGACCGGTGGCGGCAAATCGACGATCAGCCGGTTGCTGTTCCGGTTTTACGATGTCACCGGCGGACGCATCCTGGTCGATGGCCAGGACATCCGCGACGTGACGCAGGACAGCCTGCGAGCCGCGATCGGCGTGGTGCCGCAGGACACCGTTCTGTTCAATGACACCATTCGCTACAACATCGGCTATGGCAAACCCAGTGCCTCGCCGGAGGAAATCGCGCATGCCGCGCGGCTGGCGCAAGTGCACGATTTTGTCGCCCACCTGCCGGAGGGCTACGACACCATGGTGGGCGAACGCGGCCTGAAACTTTCCGGCGGCGAGAAACAGCGAGTGGCGATCGCGCGCACCATCCTCAAGGATCCACGCATTCTGATCCTGGACGAAGCGACCAGCGCGCTGGACACCAGGACCGAACAGGAAATACAGGGCGCGTTCCGGGCCGTCATGAGTCACCGCACCACTCTGGTGATCGCGCATCGGCTGTCCACGGTGATCGACGCGGACGAAATCATCGTGCTGAACAATGGTGCGATCGAGGAACGCGGCACGCACGCATCGTTGTTGGCACGCGATGGACTCTATGCCCGGATGTGGGCCCTTCAGGGGGAAGAACCGGCACCGGTCGAGGCATGACGCAAACAGGAAAGCAACGCGAATGACGGCAGACCATGAGCAGGAACCTCCCGCCGAGCTGAGCCTCGCCGGATCGGTGGTGGACAAGGCGATCGAGTATATGATTGGCCAGCATGTGCCCCCGGTGGCCATCGCGTCCGCTCTGCTTGGCGGGTCGATGGCGTTGCTGGCGCAGACTCTGGGGGATGAAGCGATCTGCGGCATTTTGAACAACGCGATGACCAGCGTGCGGTCGGGTGAGTTGCGCCGGCCGAAGCACGCCGGGTCGTCGTGAACAATCGCGTATTGGATTGATACGATGACGAAAATGACCGCGCTCAGCTTCGCGAGTTACGGGCCGCCGACCGTCCTGTCGTTGGTCGAGCGCGACGTCCCGGTGCCCAAATCAGGTGAGGCCTTGATCCGGGTCAAGGCCGCCTCGATCAATCCCAGCGACATCCGCATCGTCGAAGGCCTCTTCCACACTCCCCTACCCTGCACTCCTGGGCGCGACTACGCCGGCACCGTGGTCGCCGGCGATGCACCGGTGGGTCAGGATGTCTGGGGCAGCGGGCCTCGTTTCGGCATCAACCGGGACGGAGCGCACGCGCAATACGTCGTGGTCTCGGCGGACTGGTTGTCGGCGAAGCCGGCCGGGCTTTCGATGGAGCAGGCCGCGTCGGTCGGCGTGCCGTTCATCACGGCGTGGTCCGCTCTGGTCACACAGGGCCGCATACAGGCAGGCGAAACGATCCTGATCATCGGCGCCGCCGGGGCGGTCGGTCGCGCGGCGACGCAGATCGCTCACTGGAAGGGCGCCAAAGTCATTCCGGCGATCCGGGCCAAAGGTGCTGTGCCCGCCGGAACGATCGAT
>JBEKGV010000848.1:0-2727 GCA_050012615.1 Acetobacteraceae bacterium
GGCAAAGTCCGTCTGGGAGCCCTGGCGCCGTCGCTCCCAACGCGCAGATAATCAATCGCCACAACGTCTGGGTGTTGTAACCAACGCGGATCCCGTCATGGCCGGCCGTCGAGCCGGTCATCTCTCGCGGCACGGTGCCGGAAAACATCACCGGGTCAGGCCCGGTGATGACGTGCTGGCGGCCGCGCGATGACATCTTTCGCCGCGACAGGATCGCCATGTCGACTCAAACAACGATCCAGGTCCCGTCGCCGCCAACGAAATTGGTGACATTCCATCGTCTGATCCCATCCGCGCGGCTGCCGCAACGCGCCGACCGTTCCGCTGCCGGCATATTGCCTACCCGCGCTTACCGATACTGCGAGCCGGCCACCACGGCGTCGGGCTTCGGCTATTACATCTTCCCCGTGATGGACTTTTCTGTCCGTTTCGATGGTTACGATGTCCTATGGACTTACCAGGGCACGAGCGAATGGTTCCCGATCCCAAAACTCGGCACCGTTCAATTCCCCGGCTTTCGAGATTACTTCGCATCCGTGGCACCGCCGGAGTGCGCCGAATACGCGCCCCCCTTTCTCGCCGTCCTCGAAATCCCCGGTTACATGCAAATCTGGTCCGGCCTCGTCGCCCGAACCGCACCCGGTTGGAGCCTCCTCGTACGGTCGCCCGCGAATTTTGGCCGGCCCGGCGGCTACGAGCCGTTCGAGGGCATGGTGGAAACCGATCATTGGTTCGGCCCGCTGTTCACCAACATCCGATTGCTCAAGACCGACACCCCGATCGACTTCCGTCAGGAGCATCCGATGTTGCAGGTGCAGCCGATTCCCAGGATCGCCTATCAGGAAGCGACACTTAACAATTATGAACTCGTGCCCGAACTGAAACAATTTTCACCGGAGGACTGGGACGATTATTACGATACCGTCGTCCGTCCCAACGCGATGACCGATCGCCCGCGCGGTCTGTACGCAGCCGCGACCCGCAAGCGGCACGCCGCCGAAGCGAGCGTCGCGGACAAGCTCTCCGGCAAGCCGGACAAAGTCTGAATCACGTCGGCCGCACACGTCATTTCGCACCGGCCCGCCGCAGCCCCTCCGCGTAATGCTCCCGCTCGGCGGTCCCTTCCAGCGGGGTCCTGTTCAGGAAACGCTCGATGGTGAAGTCGGGTTCAATCGCGAGCAAACGCCGCAGCACGCTCGCGGCTTCCTGCGTGCGGCCCAGATATCCGAGCGCGGCGAGATACGGTTTATACCCTCCCGAGAACGCCGGATTGATCTGCGTGACCGAGCGCCCAGCCTCCGCCGCGGCCTCATATTGATGCTTCATCAGATAATTCATCGCGAACAGCGAATCGTAAAAGAACGCCATCGGATCGAGCGGCGATAGCGCCTTATAACGGTTGATACGACGTTCCGCTTCGGCGGTGTCACCTTGGTAGGCGCGGGTGATCGCCGACAAAGCCCATGCCATCGCGAGGTTCGGGTTCAACTCCAGCGCGCGCTCATGCAACGCCGCCGCCTCGCGCAGACTATGATGCAGGAAAGCGCGCACGTGTCCGGCGATCGTGAGAGCGCGCGCGTCGAATGGATCAAGCACGATGGCCCGTTCCGCGAGCTCGCCGCTGCGTTCCATGGCCGCGCGAGGGTCCGAAGCCCAATCCTGTCCGACCAGAAAAGCATGCCAGTACGCGTACCAAGCATAGGCTGCCGCATAATCCGGCTCGCGCTCGAGCGCGAGGGCAAGATATTCACCCGCCCGCAAAAAACTGTCCCGATCCAGCCGGGTCATCAACGGGATCGACCGCAACACCATGTCATAGGCCGTGGCGTCGATGTTGGGCCGAGCCGTGCTGTGTTTCGCTTCGATCAATAAAATCTCCGGGTCGATCTGAGCGACGACGGCCGCCGCGATTTCATCCTGTACCGACAACAGATCGCTGGCCTGACGATCGAAACGCCGCGCCCAGACGACCTGATTGCCGGCCCTGAGATCGAGCAGCCGCAGTGTGATGCGGAGCTTGTTCCGGCTTCGCTGGATCGTGCCGTCCAAAAGAAAATCGATCCCGAACGCCTTGCGCACCGCCGCCTCGTCGCGATTGGTCTGGGCGAACCGCGTGAGCGAGCTGGAAGAGACCACGAACATCCACCTGAACCGTGACAAGGCCGTGGTGATCTCGTCGGCGAGGCCAGGTCCGAGGTAGCAGTCGTCCTCGGACAATCCGACGCATTGCATTGGAAGCACACCGACATGCGCTCCGCCTCGCGGCAGATGATTTGGCGTGGGCGGCACTATCCCCTCAGGCAAATCCTCGAAGGGCGTTTCGTCGGGGCGCGTCTCGGCACCCGCGGGCGGTGCCTCCGGCGACGGTGGAGGTGAGCGCGATGCCAGCAGGTTGCTCGACGGGCCGCGAATTTCGGTCAGCAGGTTTTGCGTCTCGGTCGACGGGGCCGCGTCCAATAAATCGGCCAGCACGGCGCGGCACCTGTCATAAGCCTGGATGGCCATGCCACGCTCTCCCTGCTCGGCATGCGCGCGCATCAGGGCTCGCCAGGCACCCTCATGGGCTCGGTCGATCTGCAGCAGCCGCTGCGCCGCCGGAATGACTTTCGCCGGCTCATTGGTGTCTCGCAACAACGCTTCCGCCACGCCTCGGGCGCGGTCGCGCAGGCGCTCTCGTTCCGTCGTCAGCCACATGTCGAAGGTCGGATCGACGCCGGACAAGTCTTC
>JBEKGV010000849.1:0-2723 GCA_050012615.1 Acetobacteraceae bacterium
GATAATCCTTTGAGCGATGAGCCGCCCGGCATCGTCCGGGTTATTGAGGAGACCGGTCAGCAGGACGTCCCCTAACGGGGTTTTGAGCAGTGCCGCGATATCCCTGCTGGATACAGGCTCAGTCTTAGCTTCAGGCTGAGTTATCACGCCGGCATTGGTCATGGGTTCGGTTTTAGGCTCAGACCCCGTTTTCGTTCCGGCCATGGCATCGGCTTTAAGTGCGGGTTTGGCTTCGAGCGCAGGTACGGCTTTCGTTGCCGACTCGGCCTTGGTCGTGGATTCGGGTTTGGCGTCAGGCGCGGGATCCGGTCTTGCTTCGGGCGCGGCATCGGCCTTGGGTTCGTCTTTGGGTTCGGGCAAAGGTGCTGCTTTCGTTCCGGGCTCAGCATCGGCCTTGGGTTCGGTTTGGGTCTCAGGCTCAGGCTGTGCTTTCGCCTCGGACTCGGGCTTGGTCTCGATCTTTGCCTGAGCCGCGGACCTGGCGCCGGGAACGTCAAGCATGCGATACGCCAGCAATTTCACCGGATCCGTCACCAGGAACCAAACCAAGGCATAGCCCCAGACCATCGCCGCCCAACCCCACCACAGCGGCGCCACGAGGAACCCGAACACACAGATCAGCGTTGCCAAGATCTGCGTTCCAACAACCGCCACCAGCAGAATTCGCGCCGGACGTATCGACCACCACGGGCCGCGCGTCCGCGTTTGGAAGATCGTCAAATGTCCAGCCACCGACATCATCAGATACATCATGGTCTGGATCTGAGGGCGGTCGATGTGAAAAACGCGGTCACCGAGGAAAAACAGCCCAAACGCGGCGATTGGGCCGACGAGGCCCAGTACCGTGGCGATCCCCAGAACCACGCGCATGTTCCACGCTTCAGGCTGGTTCCTGTAGATGACATTGTCGTATGCGATTGACAGGATCGCGCCGTCGTTGAGCAACGCCAGCATCACGATCATGATCGCCGTCAGGGGGAAGAAATTGAAGATCACGATCGCCAGGGTCATGAACAAGAGCACGCGCAGCGTCTCGGCGATGCGATAGATCGCGTAGCTGTTCATCCGCTGGAAGATTTTCCGACTCTCTTTGATCGCGTCGATAATCACCGAAAGCCCAGGTGCGACCAGCACGATGGAGGCGGCGGCGCGCGCCGCGTCAGTCGCGCCGGAAACCGCGAAGCCGCAATCGGCCTTCTTCAGCGCGGGAGCGTCATTCACGCCGTCGCCGGTCATGCCCACGATGTGGCCGTGCTTCTGCAACACGTCCACAATGTGAAATTTATGCTCCGGGAACACCTGGGCGAAACCATCGGCGTCCTCGATGGATTTGGTCACCGCCGCGGTTTCCTCGGTCTTCGAATCGCCGAGCGTGCCGCCGTCGAGAATGTTCGCGCCCATCCCTAACGTCTTCGCGGTCTCCCGGGCGATCGCCAGGGCGTCGCCTGTCACCATCTTGATCTTCACGCCCATCTCGGCCGCTGTGGCGACAGTGGCTTTGGCGTCGTCACGGGGCGGATCGAACAGCGGCAACACGCCAAGAAGCTGCCATTTCCCGTCGCCATCCGCCCGAGCCACACCGAGCGCCCGAAAGCCGCGCGCGGCGAAGTCATTGACTGCCTTGTCGACGGCGTCCTTCACGGAAACGGCATTGGCCGACAGACCGAGAATGACCTGGGGCGCACCCTTCGTCACCTTGAATGTGCTTCCATCGGCGGCCTTGACGGTAGCCTCGGTGCGCTTATGCACCGGATCGAACGGCAGGAAATGCGTGACCTGATAAGGTTTCAGTGCCTCCTTGTCTTTCACTCCACCCAGCACCGCGAGATCGATGGTATCGTTGTTCTCCGCGCGAGAGGCCAGCGCGCCAGCAAGGATGAGTTGCTCGGCGGTGATCTTGGCCAGGCAGAATGGATCGCCCAGAGTCAGCTTGTTCTGCGTCAGGGTGCCGGTCTTATCGGCACACAGCACGTCCACGCCGGCCAGTTCCTCGATGGCGACAAGTTTGCTCACGATCGCCTGCTTCTTCGCGAGCAGGCGTGCACCGACCGCCATCGTCACCGACAGAACCGTGGGCATCGCGACGGGAATCGCCGCCACGGTCAGCACGAGAGCGAACTGCAACGTCGTGAGGATTGGATTGCCGCGATAGATTCCAATGGCGATGATCACGGTCACCATGGCCACTGCCAACATAATGAGATAGTTGCCGATCCGCAGCACCGCTTTCTGAAAGTGGCTGACGGTGACAGCGGATTGCACCAGTTCCGCGGTCTTGCCGAAATAGGTTTTGCCACCCGTCGCATAAACCAGTGCGCCGATCTCGCCGCGCCGGATGATCGAGCCCGAGAAAACGGCATCGCCTGACTTGCGCGTGGCGGGCAACGATTCGCCCGTGAGCGCGGACTGGTCGACGGAAACCTCATCGCCGTCCAGCAGGCGAGCGTCGGCTGGCACGATGTCGCCCAGACGGAGGCGGATGGCGTCGCCCGGCACCAGTTCTCGCGCCGGCGGCGTGATCCATTTGCCGTCGCGTTTCACCCGGGCCTTGACCGCCAGTCTCGCCTTCAGAGCCTCGATGGCGTTGCCGGCCTGGCGCTCTTCGAAGAACCCGACCGCCGCATTGGAAACGAGCAGAATCAGGATGATGAAAAAGTCGGGCCAGTGCCGGACCACGCCGGACAGGATGACCGCCACTTCGATCATCCAGGGAATGGGTCCCC
>JBEKGV010000850.1:0-2723 GCA_050012615.1 Acetobacteraceae bacterium
GCAGTACCGCCCGACATGGATGCACTCCGCATCTCCTCGATCGGCGGTGGGGGCGGGGGCGGCGGCGGGTCCGGCATCAGCAGCGGATTTTCCGTCGCGGCCTCGCGCGGCTCAAACTGGTCGTCGTCCGCGGCCCGCGGCGGTGCAGGCGCCGGCTGCTCGGGCAGAGGGATGCGGCCATCAGGCCCAGGGATGGCCTGGTCCGCGAGGTTGGCGAGGCGGGTGGGCAGGGGAGCGACCGTCTCGGCGGGCAGCCTGCCCTCCCCGGACAAGCGGTACCAGCCGATATAGGCGCCACCCACAAGAATCAGCCCAAGAATGATCAGCGCACCAGCGGGCAAGCCTCGTTCCGGCAGCGGTACGGGGAAGGCAAGCTCAGAATGCCTGGGGATTCCGCCGGCCTCATCTCGGAACTGGCGCGCGACTTCCTCTGGGTTCAAGCCCAGAGACGTTGCGTAAGTTCTTAAGAATCCGAGTGCATAGACATTTCCGGGCAATTGAGGGAGGCGCCCAGCCTCCAGGGCCTCAAGGTACGAGGGGCGTATGCGCAACATCGCGGCAACTTCGGGCAAAGCCCAACCTAGGCCTTCTCGCACGGCCCGCAGGTCTGACCCAGCCCGGGGAGCGTCCGAACACCTGAACTTTGTCTCGGTCTTCGACAATGCAGCCCCGGCGGCTGCCTTTATTGATACGTTTTGTCGCGGCACGATCGCTCCGCCTTTTTCAACGCCTACCCACTTCGGCCTGCCCCCAAGCCCGTACAACAGCTCATGGCACTGCACAGGTTACAGCGTTCTTTAAACCGGTTTCCTGCCTTTTGCCAACCACCTCGGTCAATATGACGCGGTTTTCATAAGATTTTTACTGAATCCCTTCACCCTCGGTCAACATCGGCCAGAGGTTGTCGGCGCCCCGGCGGCACGCAAAGGCACCCACTTTTGCCGCCCATTCCGGGTCGCCACCGAATTCCTCCCGCCACGACCACAACCTCCGAGTGGAGAGCTGCAGGGCGTACTCCTTGGTGAAGCCGATTGCGCCATGGACCTGATGGGCGATCTCACAGGCGAGCGTCGCTGCTTCGCCAACACGGGTCTTGGCGACGGCTATAAGGAACTCCTGGCGCTCCGGGTTCGGATCGGAAAGCGCTTCAATCCCGAGGTTTGACGCCGCGACCGCGGCCGCCGTCTGGCCAGCCAGCACTGCGAGGTTCTGCTGTACAGCCTGAAACTTTGAAATCGGCCGGCCGAACTGCTGCCGCTCCTGGGCATAGGTGACCGCGAGGTCCATCGCCTTTTCCAAGGCCCCGGACATCATCGTGGCACGCGCGAGAGCGCCCCGCCGGTACAGCGCCGCCCGTGACACACCGTCCACTACCGGAGCGGCCTGGTCGGAGGACAATCGCACGTTGTCGAAAGACAGCGTGTCACGCGCCTCATTGGCGATGTTGCGGCCTTTGACCAATTCCCCGCCGCCTGCGCCGTCGAACGCAACCGCCATTTCCCCATCTGGACCTTCGACAATCAGCACGGTGCGCGTGGCGAAACTGGCGTACGGAACCCGAGTGGCCGTACCGGACAGGCGCCAGCCGTTCCCGTCCCGCGCCAGAACCAGTTTATCCGCGGAGCGCACCGGACCGACCGTCATCGTGCCGTCACTCGTTTCCAGTCCGCAGGCAGCGGCAGCCCAACCCGCGAGCATGGTTTCCGCCAGGGGGATAGGCGCGGAATACCGGGCGGCAACCCGGAGAGCCGCGAACAGATCGGACCATTCGGCGTCCGCTCCGCCGGCGGCTTCGGGCAATGCCGCCAGTGGCACTCCCGTCTCCGCGACCACATCCCAAAGTCCCTGCGCGAACACCCCGGTCTCGGCGGCGTCAGCGACTTGTTTGGTGCAATGATCCTCGAACAGCCGGCTCATGCTTTCCAGCAGCATCCGGGTTTCGTCGCGAATGGCCATTTACTTACCCTCCCTCAGCGCAGGCCCCGCCCTTACCGTAGGCCAAGGCCGCGGGCGATGATTCCGCGCAGGATCTCCCGCGTGCCGCCCTGGATCGAAAATCGCGGTGCGTTCATCGTCGAGCGGGCGATCATTGACGCATAAAGATCGATCGCCTCCAGTTCCGGCTCGGTCGGAAACAATTGCCGCGCCACGACAGGGATGTCCTGCTCGTAGCGAGTGCCAAGATCTTTCACGACCGCGGATTCATTGTTGGGATTGAGGCCTTCCTGCAACATGCCGGCGATTGAGATCGACATGCTCCGCAACGTAGCGAGCTGCGAAATGAGTTTTCCTAGCGCGGCCGCGGTGGCTTTGTCCGGCGACGGGCCCGCCATGCGGACCATCTCTCGCAACATCTGGAACAACACCAGGAAGCGGTCGGGAGCGCTCCGTTCGAATGACAGCTCGCTGGTAACCTGGTTCCAGCCGTTGCCTTCCTTGCCGAGCAAGCGGTTGTCGGGAACGAAGACGTCAGTGAGGAAGATCTCGTTGAAGTGATGTTCGCCGAGAAGATTGATCACCGGCCTGATGTCGATGCCCGGAGTTTTCAGGTCCAACAAGAACTGCGTGGCGCCGGCATGACGGTCGGGCTCCGCTTTCCCGTCAGTCGACATCTTGCAAAACAGGATGGCGTAATCGGCGCGATGGGCATTGGAAGTCCAAAGTTTCGTGCCGTTGATCTTGTAGCCGCCATCGACTTTCACCGCGCGGGTACGAGTGCCGGC
>JBEKGV010000851.1:0-2717 GCA_050012615.1 Acetobacteraceae bacterium
AAAGTGGGAAATACACTCGCGTCAGCCGCTCGCCGGAGCTGACCAACAGGTGATCGCGTTCCAATTCGAGGAGCGTCAGGTGCGGGCTGACCAGCGCGAAATCCGCGTCGGACAAGGATGCCAGGAGCAGGTTGGGTGAACGGGGGATCGATCGCAAAGCGCGCTCCTGCCGTTTGAGGGGCGGGGACCGCGAAGCATCTCTCTCGGTCACCGATTGCCCTGGGCATTTTACCGTCGATGAATTTCGTGTAGGCACTAACCTGGGCGATAGCAAGCCGACCCGAGAGCGGCAGGGCAAAAAGATAGCTTTGTCGATGTGCGGGGTGCAGGGCGGACAAGGCCGGGTCGTTTCATGATCCCGACTCCGTTCACGGAAGCCTGATCGTGCCTATCGTCCTTTCCATGTATGTTGCCAGCGTCACGCGCTCGGACCGATTTCGAGGAGTCCAAGCCGTTACGTTTATTCTTGAGAACAGATTTTTCCGGGGCAGCGGGCCGGTCAAAGCCCGCCGGCTCCCTTCGGGCTCCCGGAAGTCATTGCCGTTCTTTTGCGCAAGGCAAGATTAACGCGCCAAGATAAAACCGTCGAGCTCACGGGAGTTTTTCGCCGTGGAAATGACGTGCGAATCCGGACGCTGACAAACCCGATGTTTCGGACTCCACGCGCCCGCGAACATCCTGGCGGCCTCAATGAACGGGATCTTCCGCCCCGGACGCGACTTCGTCCCTCCCCACGTCCGGCACCTTGAACCAAACCCACACGAAATTCACCGCGAGCAGCGCGCCCGTCACCGCGAACACCCAATTGATCCCCACCGTCGCCGCGATCGCTCCTCCCGCCAAGGGCCCCGTCGTGTTGCCAATAAAATACGCTGACGAAATGACCCCATAGGCCATCCCTCGCTGGGCCGGTTCCGTCAGCCGTCCAACCATCGCGTTCGACACCGGCAGCACCGCGCCGACAAAAAGCCCGAGCCCGAACCGCTCCGCCACGAACGCCGGATACCCCAGCGGCAACGCCATCGGCAGCGTGAACAAAGCCGCGCCGAACAGACAAATCAGCAACGTGCGGCGGTACCCGATCCGGTCGCTCCGCCGGCCCAGAAACGGCACCGCCAGCACGCCGGCCAGCCCGGTCGCGGAAAACGCCAGCCCACCCAGAGTGGCGATGTCCGGCCGCGCGCCCAACATATGGCGCACGTAGAGCGTCACCACCGGCAGCACCGCCTGCGTCGCGAATTGCCCCATCATCATCACCATGATGACCGCCATCAGCGCGCCTGAGCCGACCACCATCCGAAATCCGGACACCAGCGATGCCCGCGGTTTGGCCGCATCCGGCTTCGTGAACCGTTCCGGCACGAACAGCAGCGTCACCATGAACGCGCCGAAGCAAATCACGCCGGCGAAATAAAACGGCAGCCGATAGCTGCCGGTCAGGTCCGCCATCCCGCCGCCCACGAGCGGCCCGACCAGCGAGCCAACCAGCTGGCCCGTGCTCATCCAGCCGAGGGAATAGCCCAGGCGGCGTTCGGGAACCGAGGATGCGACCATAACGACGGAGGCCGAACTGAACCCAGCCAACGCTCCCATCCCCGACCGCAGCGCCAGCATCTGCCACGGACCCTGAGCCATCCCCATCAGGAACGTGAACACGGCGATACCCAGGGTCGAGCGCAGCACCATCAGTTTGCGCCCATAGCGGTCCGCCAGTCCGCCCCACAGCGGCGAGGTGAAGATCGCCACGCAGGAGGTTGCCGAGGCCAACACGCCCGCCCACATGTTGATCGCCGCCGGCGATACGACGCCCAGTTCCGGCAGGTACAGCGGCATGATCGGGCCGACGATGCTGAAGGCGACGCTCATGATAAACTGCACCGCGACCATGCTCCACAGGGTCACCCGCCAGCGCGGTGGATCGTCCAGGGCGTCTCTGGCGGCTGGCGGCGCGGAATCGTTCATCGGCGGCAGTGTTGGCGCCCGCGCGGAGCGTGTCAAAACGACACGACCGGTGCGTGTCCGAACGAGACGCGCGGCGGGACGGAACCCTCGTGCGGCGCACGGATGAAAGAGCCCTCGTGCGGCGCACGGATGAAAGAGCCCTCGTGCGGCGCACGGGTGAAAATCTTGTGCGGTGCGCGGTTTATCACAAGGCGGCGGGCGCGCGTCGAGGTGAGGCGCGAAAAAGCGCCGAAGGAATCGGGACAGAAGTTGATAGGCGAGCGTGCCAAAAACCTTGGCGTCACCGAACGAACGGCTTTGCCTCGGACGTCCCGGCGCGCTATGGATCGCAAGCGAACACGAGGGTTCTGAATGGAAGACGATCCCCAACAGCAGGTCGAGAGTCTGCTGCCCTATGAGCGCTGGATCGCCAACGCGCTGCGCCACGTCGTGGTGCAGGCGATCGAGCACGTCGCGAAACATGGTCTGCCCGGCGGACACCATTTCTACATCTCATTCCGCACGACGTATCCCGGGGTGGTGATCCCCGCCCGGCTGCGCGCGCAATACCCGGAGGAGATGACGATCGTCCTGCAGCACCAGTTCTGGGACCTGAAAGTCGATCATGAGGCGCGGGCGATCAACGTGGGCCTGTCGTTCGGCGGGGTGCCCTCGACCTTGGTGATCCCGCTGGACGCGCTGGTTTCGTTCGCCGATCCGCAGATCCGTTACGCGTTGCGGTTCGACCCGATCGAGCCGGAGACGAAGATCGCCAC
>JBEKGV010000852.1:0-2716 GCA_050012615.1 Acetobacteraceae bacterium
GGCGATTTCACGCGCCGACGACATGGACATAATTCAGAGGCTCTGGAGGAAGTGCATCAGTTGATCCGGCGGCCGATAACGCGTGTTCGTGGTCTCGATCGGCTGCAATCGAGCGAGAGCACGCTCCTTCATTGAGAGGTCCGCCTCCAGATACATGTGTGTCGTCGCCGGACTTTCGTGGCCGAGCCAGAGTGCGATCACCGTGATGTCAACGCCGGATTGAAGCATGTGCATGGCGGTGGTGTGGCGGATCGTGTGCGGGGATATCGAGCGGCCTGCGAGCCCAGACTGGGTCTCCGTGGCGCCGACGACCGCCGATCCAGGCGTTGCGTGACATTCGAGCGTGTCAGCCGCCCTCCGTTCCTGTTCGGAAACAGGAAGGTCTCCGGCCGGGAATCACTCAATCGCTTTATCCAGTCCCGCAGTAGCACCGTGGTGGGTTTCCAGAGTGGCACGCTTCGCTGTTTGCGCCCTTTTCCCAGGAGATGAACCGCCGCTGACCCATCGACGGTGACGACGTCATGTAGGCGCAGACCGATCGCTTCCGACACCCGGGCACCCGTGTTGTACATGACGTTGAACAAAGCCCGGTCGCGACGGCCGGCCCACGTGGCGGCATTGGGCGCCTCGAGGATCGCCCGCATCTCCTCGCGCGTCAGAAACCCGAGCATCGGTTTCTCGAACCGCTTCATCGGGACGGACAGCGCCTGCTCGATGACGCCGATCGCGGTGAGATCATGGTGCGCGGCATACTTCAGAAAAGACCGCAAAGCCGCCAGCCGCGCGTTGCGGCTACGCACTGCGTTTTTACGATCTTTCTCCAGATGACCGAGGAAGTTCAGAATCAGCTTCGCGTCGAGGTCCGTCATCACGATTGCCGTTGGTGCCTTGCCGATCTTCGCCTCGACGAAACCCAACAGGAGCCGGAACGTATCCCGATAGGCGGCGACGGTACGCGGGCTGACGGCCCGATGGTGTGTCAGGTGCTCGACGAAAAATCGCTGGAGCAAAGCGGGGAAGGACGGTGTCGGGACTGGGTCAGTCATGACTGTCTTGCTCCGCGACAGCCGCGAAGTCTGCGAAGCGCCGGCCCGCAACCGCCATGAGATCGGGAATGCCAGTGAGATACCAATAGGTGTCTGATATTTTGACGTGACCGACGTAGGTTGAAAGCGCCGCCATCGCATTGTCGATATCGGCGCCACCGTCATGCCAGAGCAGGACGCGCCGACAGATGAAGGTGTGACGGAGATCGTGGATGCGAACCTCGGAGTGCGCACCACGGTTGATCCAGGTCAGTCGCGCGCGAAGCTTCTGAAAGACGTGATGAACCATCCGCGTTGAAAGCTGGCGTCCCCGCATCGACAAAAACAGGGGAGCATCCGTGGCGGTATCGCCGTGACGTCTCCTCGCTTCCAGATAGCGCCGTAGCGCGGACACCGTGGTCGTATGCAGTGGAACATGCCGGGACTTACAAAATTTCGTTTTCCGCACGGTAAGAAGGGCCTGTTCGAGATCGACATCGCCACATCGCAGATGCATGGCTTCCGAAATGCGCAGCCCTGTCGCGGCGATCAGACCGAAAATTGTCTCATAGGTAACCGGTCGCAATTTGCCGGTCGGCGGCAGACATCGCGCGGCCGCCATGAGTTCGCCAATCTCGCCATCGGAATAAATATGTGGCGTGAGCCGCCGATGCGCCGCGCCAAAGATGGCGGTCCTGGGAAACTCGGTGACTGGATCCAACGCTGTCAGATATCTGGCGAATGGCCGAAGGGTCTCGAGCCGCCGCGCCCAGGAGAACGGAGTGGCATTCTTGGCTCTTCCCTTTACCCAACTGAGAACGACCTGGATTGTCAGCGGTCCGGTGTGACCCGACTCATCAACGAAGCGGGCGAACGTTTTGATCTGGCTGCCCTGGATCGTGAGGTCGAAGCCGAGCTGTCGCCGTTCAGCCAGGTAATCATTGGCCAGGGCGGTCATCGCGCGGACCTGGGTCATGAGACGCTCCCGGGCCAGGGCAATGCAACCGCAGCCAGTCTCGTCAGATCAACCTTTGTGTAAATCGCCGAAGTATCGAGGCTCCGATGACGCAGAATGTCGGCGATCTCCTTCATGGGCGTGCCGACCCGGAGTAGTCTGCTCGCGACACTGTGCCTGAGAATGTGAACCCGTGTCCGGGTCCAGCCGCATCGCCGGTACGCCGCGACAACCGCTCGCCGGACCACGTCTTTGCCGACTGGCCTGTCGAAAGGCGCGACATGGCGAACGAACAGGGCCCGGTCTAAAGTTGGCGGCCGCTCGTCCCGCAGATAGGTGGCAATCGCGGCGCCGGTCGTGGCCGGCAGCGGAAGAAGATCGACGCGGCGGGTTTTGGTTCCCGCGACACGGATAATACCGGCTCCCCAATTGATGTCTTCCAGCCGCAATCCGGCGGTATCGGCGCAACGCAGGCCAAGATCGGTCAGGCATCGAACCATCGCATAAGCGCGCCGCCAGGATGGAAACGGTGTGTCGAACGAGCTGTGCAGCTCGGCGATCTCAGCGTCGGAAAGAACGTCTGGTAACGATGCCAATCGCCAATGAGCCGCGCGCGGGATGGCGGCGCGCAATCCGCCGATGTCGTCACCGGCCATGGTGCGAAACTGAAGGTAGCAACCGATGGCGCCACCCATGACCCTGACGGTTCCCGCACTCCGGCCCTCCTTCTCTGGAA
>JBEKGV010000853.1:0-2716 GCA_050012615.1 Acetobacteraceae bacterium
AGCTTTACCGGGGGACCGTCGGTCACCATCAAATCGCATCATAATGTCGGTGGCTTGCCGGAACGGATGCGGATGCGGCTCGTTGAACCGCTGCGCGAATTGTTCAAGGACGAGGTGCGCGCTCTTGGCCGCGAGCTTGGCATTCCCGAGATCATCGTTGGACGGCATCCATTCCCTGGGCCTGGTCTGGCGATTCGCATTCCTGGCGCGGTCACGCGCGAAAAGGCGGACATTCTGCGCAAGGCGGATGCGATCTTTTTGGAGGAGATTCGTGTGGCGGGATTATATGACGCGATCTGGCAGGCATTTGCTGTGTTGTTGCCGGTGCGCACCGTTGGGGTGATGGGCGATGGACGGACTTACGACAATGCATGCGCATTGCGGGCCGTCACCAGCACGGACGGAATGACTGCGGATGTCTACCCATTCGACATGGGATTTCTGACACGTGTCGCCAACCGCATCGTCAATGAGGTGAGGGGAATCAATCGGGTGACTTACGATATCACAAGTAAGCCGCCAGGGACAATCGAGTGGGAGTGAGGGGGATTAGAACCCCCCACCGTCTATCGATCGGTGCGGATCTTGTCCGGGCGGCGTCCGTCACCTGGTCCGCCTGAATCAGTCTACGTCGGACGAAAATTAAGGCGAAGGCGGTTCTCTTTGGCAAGCATTGCGAAACGTGCGGATTTGCAAATCCGCGCGCGTATCGAACTAGATGAGGAAGCGCCGCCGCGGTAACATCGCGGGCGCGATCGACATCGCTTCGGACGGGCTACGGCAAGCTCGGTCTCGGTCCACCTGAGCTCGACGGCATGAAGTCCGCCCTGCTCAAGCAACTGCCCGTCGGACGCTTCGGGGAGCCTGAGGAGATCGCCGATGCAGTCGTCTATTTCGCTTTGGACGAGTCCCGGTTCGTCGTCGGCAGCGACCTGGTCGTGGATGACGGCATGAGCAATTCGTGATGCGCCCCGAAGGATAAGCATTGTGAAGGCAATTGAAGTTCGAGAATTCGGCGGCGTCGAGGTGCTGACCTATGCCGATTTGCCGATGCCAGTCCCTGGTCCCGGGCAGGTGTTGGTACGCGTGCGCGCGGCGGGCGTCGGACCTTGGGATGCCTGGGTGCGAGAAGGCCGCAGCGTGCTGCCGCAACCTCTGCCGCTCACTCCGGGCTCCGACCTCTCCGGTGTCGTCGAGGCCATAGGGCCGGGGGTTATCGGTCTGGTGCCGGGCCAACCCGTATACGGCGTCACCAATCCGCGATTCACCGGGGCCTACGCCGAGTTCGCGATCGCCGAAGCTCGCATGATCGCGGCGAAACCGGTTGAGCTAACCGATGCCGAGGCCGCCGCCGTGCCGGTCATCGCAACCACTGCGTGGCAGATGCTGTTCGACCATGGTGGTCTGCAACCCGGCCAGCGTGTGCTGGTTCTTGGGGGTGGCGGCAATGTCGGCGCGAACGTGGTCCGGCTCGCGGCCTGGGCGGGCGGCGAGGTCGTTGCCACTGCCGCCCCCGAGGACGCTGCCTTCGTACGGTCGCTCGGCGCGCAATCAGTTATTGATGCCCGCGGCAGAGGTCTGAGCGGACTATCCGGGTCTTTCGATGTCGTCATCGACACGGTGGGAGAACCGATGCTCGGGCAATCCTATACGCTGCCGCGGCCGGGAGGAGCGGTCATTTCCGCCGTTGCGAGGCCAGACCAGTCTCTCGCGATCGAACGTGGGGTGCGGGCCGAATTTATCGTTGTCGACGTCGACACACCGGCCCTCGCGCGCCTCGCGACGTTGTTGGGCGACGGTACGTTGCGGCCGCGCGTCGGCGAGATTTTGCCATTATCCGCGGCACGTACCGCGCACGAGATGCTGGGCGGTCGCCTTCACAAGCCAGGAAAGATCGTACTGCTGCCTGGGATGTGAGCGGTCATTTGCACTTTAGGACATAACTCCCTGAAAATTCTTATGCCTCTCGATGCCGCCGCGGGGAATTTCGTTCACGGAACCCAGGCCATACGGCCACTACCCCGATCAAACCTTTCCCGCCGCCGCCCTCCGCTCCCGCGCGAACGGCGGGATCTCCAGCCCCACGCCCCGCAAATGGCTGAACAGCGACCGCAACTTCGCCCTGTCCGGCTCCGGCAGCGGCGGCTTCAGAATGGAGGCGATGTTCGCCTTCAGATGCTCCGGATCACCGGTGCCGAACAGCACGACATCCACCCCAGGCTCATGCCGGACATACCGGTAGGCCGCGTCGGTCACCGAGCTCGCTCCATCCGGATGCACCAGGAACCCCAGCGGCTTCTCGCTGGTGGCCAGTTCCGCCGGCACCAGTCCTTTCGCGGCGAGGTCCTTCATGGTCTCGGCCAACTGCGACGGTCGAGCAAAAATGCTCCGCACCGCGAACATCATCAGCGTCCCGACCTGATTTTTTATTGTCAGCGGAAACACGCGTTCCCGCGCCACCTGGTCCATCAGGTTGAACGCGAACATCGCCGTGTCCCAGGGAGTGTCAACAGCCGCCTTTTGTAACATCACCTGTTCGTGATCGTTGGGCGAGGTCTCGGTGATGCCGAGGAAACGAAATTTTCCCCGCTCCTTTTCCCGCAGCAACACCGGCACGATCTCGTTCCGGACAAAGTCATAAGCGGCAGGGGGAACCGCATGCAGTTGGAACACGTCGACGTAATCCATGCCGAGTCGCTGCAGCGACCCATCCAGA
>JBEKGV010000854.1:0-2715 GCA_050012615.1 Acetobacteraceae bacterium
CCACTGGCAACCTGGCGAATGTTCGCGATAAAGCAACATTCCCGTTTGGCGTGGCCGGGCTGGCGGGAAAGAATTCGCCCCATACCGTGGTTGGCGGAGGAAATCTGTATTTCTTCAAACATGCCAGTCCTCAGGAGCGTCAGGCCGCGTTGCGCTTTGCTCGCTGGGTGTCGGCGCCCGAGCGCGGCGCTGAGTGGTCGATCCGCACCGGCTACATCGCGACATCGCCAGCCGCTTATGAAACACCGGAGCTGAAGGCATTCATTGCGAAAGTGCCCGAGGCGAATGTGGCGCGCACGTTCTTGCCGGTCGCGACCGGCGAATTGTCGGTGCACGAGAACCAGCGTGTGTATAAGGCGTTGACCGACAACATCCAGGGTTGCCTGACCGGCACCAAGACGCCGGCCCAGTCGATGGCGGATGCACAGAACGAGGCGGATCGGATCTTGCGGCCGTTTAAACGGGCGTGACGTCCGTCATAAAGAGAATGGTGCGTATCTGTAACCGTCCCCCGGTGACCGGCTGAAACACCTGGCTTCGTCGCTTCCCTGAACCTTGCGGCCATTCCGCGCCTCCCGCAGGATCGTCCTGCAACTGGAGAGTCCGCGCGCATGACCCTGCACATCGACTACTACGCCTCGCTCAATTCCCCTTGGACCCATATGGGCGCGGCGCGGATCGAGGCGATGGCTGCCGCTCACGGCGCTTCCCTGCGCATCTACCCGGTCGATTTCGGAGAGATTTTCGCGAACTCCGGCGGCCTGCCGCTGCCGAGGCGTTCGCCGCAACGCCAGGCCTACCGGCTTCAGGAGCTGGCCCGATGGCGCGACTATCTCGGCATTCCAATTCACGTTCAGCCGAAGCATTTTCCGGCCAGCGAGGCCATCTCCAGCGGCTGTATCATCGCTCTGCGGGAGACCATGGGCGACCAGCCGGCGATCAAGCTTGCCCATGCCGTGTTGAAGGCTGTCTGGCAGCGTGAACTCAACCCAGGCGAGCGGGATACGATGGCCGTACTGATCAAGGAGTGCGGCCTCGATGCGGATGCGGTGTTAAAACTCGGCGCCGAGCCGCGGTGGGCCGAACAGCGCGAGGCCGACACGAAAGCCGCCCTGGCGCGCGGGGTGTTTGGCGCCCCGTCCTATGTCATCGGCGATGACATCTTCTGGGGCCAGGACCGGCTGGAATTCGTCGAACGCCGTCTCGCGCGAGGCTGATCGGTGCGAGTCTTCACCATTCTGCCGCTGCGTCACTGGCGCGACGCGGCACCGGCGGCGAAAGCGGCCGAGGTGGCGGGCTTCGACGCGGTGATGAGTGTCGAATTGCGGCATGATCCGTTCACCCCGCTGGCGCTCGCGGCGCTCGCCACCGAGCGGGTTGAGCTGACCCCGTCAGTGGCCATCGCGTTTCCCCGCTCCCCGACCGTGATGGCGCACACCGCCTGGGATATTCATGCCAATTCCGGCGGCCGTTTCGTTCTCGGTCTGGGCTCGCAGGTGAAAGGCCACAACGAGCGTCGTTACGGGATCGTCTGGAGCCCACCGGCGCCGAGGCTGCGCGACTATGTGCTCGCGTTGCGTGCTTTGTGGCACTGCTGGGAAACTCGCGGCCCCTTGGAGTTTGACAGCCCTCACTACAAACTTTCCTTGATGACCCCTGCTTTCGCACCTGAGCCGACCGGTTTGCCCATGGTACCCGTCGCCATCGCCGCGGTCGGTGATGCGATGCTGCGGGTCGCCGGCCAGGTCGCCGACGGTGTCCGCCTGCACCCTTTATGTTCCAGACGATACCTCGAGGAAGTCTGCATGCCGCAAATGCAGGAGGGCATGCGCCGAGGCGGTCGTTCCCGCGAGCATTTCGACATCCATGGCGGCGGTTTCGTTTGTACTGGGCCGGATGAGCAAACCCTCGCGGCGGAAATGAGCAAAGCCCGCGACCGAATTGGCTTTTATGGTTCGACCCGCACCTACCTGCCGATTCTGGAACTGCACGGGCTTGGCGATCTTGGCCTGAAGCTCCATCGCATGTCGGTGTCGAACCAGTGGGACAAGATGGGTGACGAGATCTCCGACGACGTTGTACGCATCTTCGCTGCATGCGGAACGTACGAGCAATTGCCGCGAGCGATCGAGGAACGGTTTGGCGGCGCGGCGGACTCCGTGGATATTCACTTTCCATCCGGGACGCCGGCCGGTCTGACGCGGGAATTGGTTACGGATATCAAGCGCATCCCGCACGTCTTCCGAGGATTTAACACCGGTTATCGGGCTGCCTGACCCATGGTGACGGTCCGGCGTCGAACATCACGATGCCAGACCTGAACAAAGGGGCGTGAACAAAGGGACTTAATAAGAGGAAACGACAATGGTCACACCAACCTTCCGCTTCGACCCGGTTGAAATGCCGCCGGAAGCGAAGGAAATCCGTAGAGAAGTTCGCGCGTTCATCAAGGAACACGACGACCTGATGGGCTTCTCGCGCGGCGAATTCAATCGCGACTTCAGCCGTGCCATGGGCAAAAAAGGCTGGATCGGCATGACATGGCCGAAACAATACGGCGGTCACGAACGCACCTCGTTCGAGCGTTACGTCGTGATCGAGGAAATGCTCGTCGCCGGCGCGCCTCTGTCCGCCCACTACACCGGCGATCGGCAGAGTGGACCAAACCTGTTGCGTTTCGGCACCGAGGAACAGAAAAATTATTTTCTGCCGCGT
>JBEKGV010000855.1:0-2713 GCA_050012615.1 Acetobacteraceae bacterium
TGTCGCTTCCCGCGACGCGGACGGATACCTGACCTATGTCGGGCGCGCCGATGACATCTTCAAAGCCTCCGATTACCGGATCAGTCCGTTCGAACTGGAAAGCGTGCTGATCGAGCATCCGTCGGTGGCCGAGGCCGCCGTCGTGCCGGCGCCCGACCCGATGCGGCTCGCGGTGCCCAAAGCCTATGTTTCGTTGGTGGGTGGCGCCGTGCCTGACCGAGCGACGGCACTGTCGATCTTCCAGCACATGCGCGGCCGGCTGGCTCCGTTCAAACGCGTGCGCCGGCTGGAATTCGCGGATCTGCCGAAAACCATTTCCGGTAAGATCCGCCGCGTCGAATTGCGGGGAACCGAGGAAAAACGTGCCGCTGCCGGCGCGCGCGAAGCAAGCGAATTCCGCGAAGAGGATTTTCCGGAGCTTCGTCAGCTATAATACCGGTCGCCACCGTCATGGCCGGGCTTGATCCAGCCATCTGCCGCCGCAAGTGCTTGAAAAGATGGCCGGGTCAAGCCCGGCCATGACGTTGAAAGAATCAGCCGTGACGTTGAGAGAACCAGCCATGACGTTGAGAGAAGCAGCCATGACGTTGAGAGAACCATATGCCCGAGATCAGGAGGCCAGCCCAGAGCTCGCTGATCGCCGTCGCCATGGTGGCGGTGATTGTCTATGGCTCGCTCTATCCATTTGTTTTTCGCATTCCTTCAGACGGCGTTGGTCCAATCGCGACATTCCTGGAGACCTGGAATGAGCGGCCGGGCCGAGGCGACTTTCTCGCCAATATTCTCCTGTATTTGCCGTTTGGTTTCTTTTTTCTGCTGGGTTCGCGGCGCGGCCCTCACTTCGCCGGCGGGCTGCTTCTCGCGGTGCTCGCAGGCGCGCTGCTGTCTCTGTCGATCGAGCTCACGCAGTACTACGACGAGGGACGCGTCACCTCGGCGACCGATTTCTACGCCAACACATTTGGTACTTGCCTGGGCGGTGTCGCGGCGATTGCCGTCGGTGGCAGATTCCGTTTTCCGTATATCGGCGAGGTCTCCGCCCAACCGATCCCGACGCTGCTGCTGATCGCATGGTTATCGTATCGACTCTACCCCTATGTTCCCACGATTGATCTGCACAAATACTGGAACGCGCTAAAGCCCATTTTCCTCACGCCGTCGCTTTCCCTCTACGATTTGTTCCGCCAGACGGCGATCTGGCTTGCGCTTTATGCCTTGATCGAGGCGATCGTTCCCCGGCGCCAATCAGCCTGGCTCGCGTTGCTCTTCGCCGTCGCCGTGATGTCCGCCAAAGTACTGATCGTCGACACGGAGCTTCGTGTGGCGGAGCTTGCCGGAGCCGGTCTCGCGTTCACCATCTGGCTCGCCCTTCTGGCCATTCCCGCACGCCCGCGAGCGGCGGTCGCCGGCGTTATCCTGTGTGCCTATGTTGTTGCACTACGCCTCGAGCCATTCCGGTTCCAGTCGGAGGGGCGAGCGTTCGGCTGGGTGCCGTTTTTAAGCCTGATGCAAGGCTCGCTGCAGATCAATACGCTTTCGTTCCTGGAGAAATTCTTCCTCTATGGCAGTACATTGTATCTGCTTGGCGACGCTGTTGGACGCCGCCTTCCAACAACGATTTTTATCGCCGTCTTGTTGTTCGCGACCAGTTGGGCGGAGTGTTATCTGCCGGGCCGTTCGGCCGAGATCACCGATCCGGTAATGGTCCTGATCATCGCCTCGGTGTTTCGCCTGATGCCAGTCACGCTTCGGCATGACGCCCGCGCAGACATTGAGCACTATTGACCGGTTCGGCGTTCCCCAGGGAACAGCATCGCGCGGAACCGTCCGTCATTCTCCCTGTGGCCGCGTAGAGGTCGCGGAGACACAGGAGGAATGCATGGGATACGTTCTTGATGGAGACGACGTCGCCGAGCGCCAGGATATCATGACGCTGCAAGCGGAGACGGCAGCGTTGCAGAACCGGGTCGCCGCCATTCTGACGACTTCATGGGACACGGCCGCGCAGATGAAGGGCTACGTCGATGAAATGGACGGGCTGCTCCGCCGCTACAACGATAGCTATGGCATGAAGGCGTTTCTGTGGGCGGCCAAAGGGCGTCCCGCGTTTCGCAATTCATTGAATGAACTGGAAGCGTCCGTGCGCTTCAATCGCGATAGCTATAACTTGTCCTACCGCGCCAAGATGGGGGCCGCGACCGCGACCAGCATCGGGTATGACCCGCCGCTGCCGTCACCTGTGGATGCCAGCGAAAGGATACGCCGATCTTTTGTTAACCAATGCGTGGTATGCGGCAGTCCTTTACCCGGATGGCGAGTGGCCTTCTGTCCTTTTTGCGGACGCTTCCCTTATCTTTGATGCGTAATACCGCTAGTCTTATCTTTGGTGAGCAACACCGATCGGCCAATTGTCAACCACATCATGACCGGCCGCCGAGTCGGTCATATCGCCGCACGGTGCCGCGACAGGTCCTCCGGACGATCCCCCGATCAGGTCGAGGGAGGCGGATGACGTGGTGGGTGATCGTGCCGATAGTCAATCAATACGGCGGTCGGGATTACCGCCGGACGGAGTAATACCAGTCCGCTCAGACATTGACACATGCCAAGTCCCGGTAGCCGATTGATCTGATCCTGTCTGGGTCGTTGATGAGGAAGTCCCATCCTTCTTTGCAGGCGGCGACAATGGCATCGTAACTTTCCCAGACAAGGC
>JBEKGV010000856.1:0-2697 GCA_050012615.1 Acetobacteraceae bacterium
AGCGGCGATCGCGTCCGGCGCTGTCACGGTGACCCGCCCGGTCAGAGCGGATCCTGGGCGTCTGCGTATTTCGCACGGCTACAGTATCGGATTTTTGCCGCAGATGGTCATGCGTGAGCAGCTTCTCATCGAGAAGCACGCCGCGCGCGTTGGTCTTCCGCCGTTGACCGTCGAATGGACGATCGTCGACGGGGGCAACAACATCAACGATGCGATGCTGGCGGGGGTTTTGGACATCGCGGGGATCGGCATTCCGGGCTTCCTGGTGTTGCGCGACCGGACAATTGGCCGAGCCCAGGAGATGATCGGGATCAGCGCGCTCAACTCCGGATCGCTTTGGCTGAATACCATCAATCCTCGAATCAGGTCGCTCGGTGACTACACCTCCAACGACCGCATCGCGGTGCCCGGGATCAAGACGTCCTATGCCGCCGTGGTCCTGGAAATGGCGGTCGCCAAACAGTTCGGCATCGAAAACTACGCGAAGCTGGACCCGATGACGGTGGGTCTTCCGCATCCCGACGCATACGCCGCGCTCATGTCGGGCAAAACCGAAATCACGTCGCATCTGGCCTCGGCCCCGTTCTCGTATCAGGAAGCGCGGAACCCGGCTGTGTATCGCGTCCTGAGTACGTCGGAGGCGCTCGGACCAATGAGCATTTTGCTCTCGATGACGCAACGCCGGTTCGCCGAGGCCAATCCCGAGCTGATACGTGCCGTGCTGTCGGCGCAGGAGGAAGCAAATGCTTTCATCCGCGACGATCGGCATGGCGCGGTGGCGGCCTATGCCGCGGCCACTCAATTGAAGGTGCCGCCGGACGAATTGCTGGAGATGTTGGCGGATCCGGAAAATACTTATGATTCGACGCCCGCCGGCAGTCTGACCTATGCCGCGTTCCTGGCGAGGACAGGCGTCTTAAAGGCGACCCCGGCAACGTGGACCGATCTGTTTCTGCCGGCGCTGCACGATCGAAAAGGCAGCTGATCGCGGCAATGTTTCGCCCGGCGCGGTGCCCACCATCATTTCACTTGTTTTGACGCCGCGATCAAAAGATCGACGAAGTCCTTCAGCTTCATGCCAACCTTGCCACCTAACCGAACCGCGGCATCGTTGACATGCGAGAGAATGCCGTCGCGGTAGAGTGCGCGGGAATCGCCGATCGGTGCACTGTCGGCGGAGGTCGTACCCGCGGCGATCCCTTTTTGGTCCAGATCCGCCAGGCGGGCGATGCCGGCCCCATCCATCCCACCGCCAGCATCACTGAAGAACACGGCGTAAATCCCTGTTGGGATAGCATTATCCGGCCGGCCTCCGGAAAGCGCCGCGTGCGATGCCGTCACCGCGATCTGGCCGTTGTCGTCGGGTTGGAGCATCCCGACGGAATCGGCGCAGATCAGCCGCGGTTCACCGGGAACGTCGCGCAGAACGAACCGGGCGCCTTCGGTGATGCCCGGCGGTGCGATCGACGGCACAGTGGCCGAGCGCATGAGCTCGGCACATTCCCGGACGCTCTGGCCCGCCCGGCAGCCAACGGCGGACGCCGCGACATTGACGTGGCTGATGATGCCGTGCCCGAGCATGTGGTCGCCGTCGCCGATGTGGCAGGTCTGCGCGCCGGCGGTCGCGGCGGCCAGGTCGATCTGGTCGAGATAAGCAAGGCCCACGATGCCGGCGTTGTCCTTACCGATGCCGGCGTCATTCATGATCACGCCGCGCACGCCCCATTTGGCCGCGTTGTAGGCATTGTATTTGCCGCCGTAGGAACCGGAGACGATGACGTGCGAACGATGTTCTTCTCGAATGAACGAGCAGCTGGCGACGGTCAGAATCCTGACCTCTTTACTCGGCGCATTCATTGGCTGTTCCCCCTTTTGGATCCCGCGACACGGCTGAGCCATCGCGGCCTTGATGCGTGACACGGTGGCGTCGCCGACGCCAGACGCCGCCTCGGCCGTCCAATCGGGAATTTCCGTTTTCCTGGGAAGTCGGAGTATAGACTGTTCCTCATGCAGTGCGGTTTGGGACTGGCCTCGTTACGACAGGACGTTGCGTCCGTTCCACCGATGGTTTGGGTGGGCTCTACCATCCGGCGGGCCGCCTGATATGGCCCGGTTGGTGATTGTCTCGAACCGCGTGCCGGTCCCTCGGGGCCGAAACCAGTCGGCGGGCGGCCTCGCGGTTGCCTTGAACGACGCCGTTCACCAGCGCGACTGCTTATGGTTCGGCTGGTCCGGGAGTGTCGCGAGTTCCGGCGCTCCGGCGGTCCCGCGGATGACGCAGGCCGGGCGAACCACTTTCGCCACTATTGATCTGGCCGAGGCCGAATATCAGGGGTACTACCGGGGCTTCGCGAATGGCATGTTGTGGCCATTATTACACAGCCGTGTCGGCTTGTCGGAGTTCCGGCGCACCGACCTCGCGGCCTACAACGCGGTGAACGCGACCTTCGCCAAGGCGCTGGCGCCACTGCTGCTGCCGGACGACATCATCTGGGTCCATGATTATCATCTGTTCCCGCTTGGGCAGGCTCTGCGCGATCTGGGTGTCACCCGCCCCATCGGTTTCTTCCTGCACGTTCCCTTCCCGCCGCCGGCGCTGTTCGACTGTCTGCCGCAAGCAGACGCTCTGCTCCGTACGATGACCGCCTATGACCTGGTGGGCGTGCAGGTGCCGGAGGATGCTGAGAACCTCACCGC
>JBEKGV010000857.1:0-2695 GCA_050012615.1 Acetobacteraceae bacterium
CCATCTGAACGCATGCTGGCCCTCATCAAGAGCAAGGCGGAATACGGCAGCAGGAATCATCAACTACACGAACTGGGTGGAATCCGTATTGATGAGTTGTTCGCCGTTCCTGAGAAGTTTCTGTCCTTCATGGTCAGCGAGAAGCTGCTGGTGCCCGGCGACTGGGACAATAGCAGGATGAACAAGTTGATTCAGTTCGGGCGCGGACCGATGTTCCGGGTCTTCACGGACGATGAGATCGCGCTTCTGGAGGAATATACGAACTCCTTGACGGATCCGTCACCGCCGTCCGATCGGACGCCGCCTCCGGCCGCCGCCGCGATGCGATCGGTGATCGAACAGTTGAAAGGACAGCAGACCGGGGTCCCAGGTCACACACAGCACATGTTGAAAGATAAAGCCGGCGTGGATCACACGGTGACCTGGTGGTTCGGCCAACCCCCAACTTCGTTCATGGAAGCATTGGCGAGGCCGGAAAATGGTTTCATCACGCCTGGCAACCCAGCGGGCAGCCCCTTCCTGATGCAATGGATCACCCCCGATGGTCCGATGGGAGACGCCTTTGACGCACCAGCGCGAATCGCGCCGGACATGACCTGCCGTGACGTCGTTCGGAGCTGGATCGTGAAAGGCTGTCCACTGGTTGGACCAGCAACCATGCTGCGCCTGACGTCGTCGCCGGCGCGGCGTGACCGGCACCCGACCGGCCGCATATACGGTATGGGCAGCGTGCATTGAGCCAACCGCCGACCTGGAACGTGGTCGTGGCCGGCGGGGGCGCCGCGGGCTGCGCGACCGCGATCGGCCTCGCGCGGCGTGGCATCGACAGAGTTTGCATCGTGGATCCGGGCATCAGCGCGGGCCCACGCCTTGGGGAAACCATTCCGCCCGAAGCGCGCCTGGTCCTGAATGAGCTTGGTGTGTGGCGACCATTTCTTGAAGGAAATCACGATCGCTGCCTGGGTAGCTGTTCGGCATGGGGCAGTCCGGATCTGGGCTACAATGATTTCCTGCTCAACCCGCATGGGTGCGGTTGGCACCTCGATCGTGCCGGATTCGAAACTATGTTGCGGCATCAGGCGGTATCCCAGGGTACCGCTCTGCTGCGGGAGGCAAAGGTCGGAGCCGTGGCGCCGGACGGTGATCACCGCCTCGCGGTCAGTGTCATCGGGCCCGCCGGCGCGGTGCGCGAGTTCGGCGCGCGTTACGTCGTCGATGCGACCGGCTGGCGATCCGGCGTCGCGCGTCAGGCCGGCGCGCGGTGGCGTGAGCTTGATCGCCTGACCTTTGTTTACGGCTTCTTCGACACCTCGCGCGCTGAGGCCATGTCGAAGCTGACGCTGGTTGAGGCTAACGAACTGGGCTGGTGGTACGCGGGGTGTTTGCCGGACCGAAAACTGGCTGTCGCATTCGCCTCGGACCCCGGCATCGTGCGAGATCACAAGCTCACCCTTGTGCCGAACTGGCTCGAACGCCTCGGCCAAACACGCCATCTGGCGGCACTTACGCAAGGATGCCGGTTGCAATCGGAGAAGCTCGCCGCGCGGGTCGCCCCTACCACTTGCCTCGATCATGCCTGCGGCGCGTATTGGCTGGCTGTCGGGGACGCCGCGGCGGCGTGCGATCCCATCTCGTCCCAGGGAATCATGAATGCGCTGGAGGATGGGGTACGGGCCTCTGACGTGATCGCCGGTGCCATGGCAGCCGGGCGGGCACTTGATCCAATTTACTCGGATGGTGTGGCCAGACGCTTCGCCGATTACATCGATAACCGAAACTATTTCTACGGGATGGAACACCGATGGAATGAATCTCCGTTCTGGCGGAGACGGGTGAACGTAACCTTGTGATCCCCCACGCCGGCACGACGACGATCAAGGAAACACGATGAAACCACCTCAACCAATGCCTGGCCAGGACCCGCCGCCGATCAGCGATTCGCCGGACCGGCACGGGGCAGCAACTTGAGGCTTATGCAAATACGGTCCGCGGAAATCCGGATATCCAAAAGACGCTTGACAGAGGTCGCGTGGCGTACGCCAAGTACATTAGCGAAAACCGTTACCCAGGTTGCCGGTCTAAATGTTACCAATGTTCCCGGTTGCACACGGGCCCGGCGATGACGCATAAATCAAGCGACGCGCCCCTTATCTTAGCGCTATGGGGTCAGGCCCTGCCCTCACGGATAACGCGGTATGTAGTATAAGATTTTCATTGCGGATTCAGGACGGGCTCGGAAGCCAATGCCCGCAAGCCACCAAACCGGCGTTCGCGCCGGCGAAAGGATGCCAGCGCCTCAGCGAGATCTTCCGCGGTGAACTCCGGCCACATGCGGTCGATGAAATGCAGCTCGGCGTAAGCGCTCTCCCAAAGCAGGAAGTCGGACAATCGTTTCTCGCCGCTGGTCCGGATGATGAGGTCCACGTCGCGCAACTCGGGTTCGCCCGTGACGAGCCGGGAAAACATCTTGCCGGTGAGATCGTCCATTCCCGCGGCGAGAGCGACGGCATTCAGGATCGCGACGCGGGCGGAGTAATCGATCGCGATGCGAAGATGCAGGGTTGCACCGCCCGCGGTGATCTCCTCGGCACGCCTGATCGCGGCGGACAGTCCGTCCGGGAGGCGGTCGCGGCGCCCTATAACGGAGAGACGAACGCCATCACGGCTGAGTTTGTCGACCTCGTTGGTCAGATAG
>JBEKGV010000858.1:0-2691 GCA_050012615.1 Acetobacteraceae bacterium
GGCGACCGCCGACAGCGGCGTGGTTTATTATATGACCACCAATCCTCCGCTCAATGTGCCGACGGCGAAAGTCGCCTATGTCGCCCGATTCGATCCCTGGCAGGCAGAGACGTTCGCCGCCGCCGATACGGGCGATCTCGACATGGCGTTCCGTGAAACTTTGCTGCGATTGGGCGCTGCCGGTGGTGCCGTCTTGTTGATCACCGTCGTCGCCGGCTGGCTGGTCAACCGCGACATCAGCGTCTCTCTTGGCGGGCTGAAAGCCGCGATGGAGCAGCTCGCGGCAGGCGCGCTCACGATCGCCATCCCCGGCACGAACCGGCGCGATGAGGTCGGCGGCATGGCGGGGGCCGTCCTCGTGTTCCAGCAGCACATGGAGAAAAGCGCGCGGCTCGAGGGTGAAAAGGAACTACAGCGGCAGCGCTCGGATGACGAAAAGCGCACGGCTTTGGTGGCCATGGCGGAAAAAATCGAAACCGAGACCGGCGTCGCGTTGCAGCAGATCGGTCAACGCACGACGGCTCTCGCGAAGACCGCGAGCGGCCTGGCGGACAGCGCGACACGCACCGGCACTATCGCGCAGGATGCCTCGCTGGCGGCGGGTCAGGCGTTGGCGACCGCGCAGACCGTGGCGAGCGCGGCGGAACAGCTCGCCGCGTCGATCCACGAGATCGGCGGTCAGGTCAACCGATCGTCCGCGGTTGTCGGGCAGGCGGTTGTCGCGAGCGACGAAACTCGCGCCGCGATCGAGGCACTGAATGGGCAGGTGGCCAAGATCGGCTCGGTCGCGGACATCATCCGCGAGATCGCCGCGCGGACCAATCTGCTCGCGCTGAACGCGACGATCGAGGCCGCACGCGCCGGCGACGCCGGAAAGGGCTTCGCCGTCGTCGCGTCCGAGGTCAAGCAACTGGCCAATCAGACCGCGCGATCGACCGAAGAAATCACCAACCGTATCAGCGAGGTCCGTAGTGCGACCGGTATATCGGTCGCGGCGGTTGCTCGTATTGAGCAAACCATAGGCGCCATCAACGAGATCGCCACCTCGATCTCCGCCGCGGTTGAAGAACAGGCGGCAGCGACCGCGGAAATCGCCCGCAACGTCGCCGAGACAGCTTCAGCGGCCAACGTGATGACCGCCCGTACCAGCGAAGTTTCGGCCGAGGCGGTGCGCACCGGGGAGCAGGCCGCCGAGGTGCATCAGGACACGGCGGGCCTCGCCGCCGCCGTTGACGACCTGCGGCGGTCGGTCATCAAGGTTGTGCGCACATCCACCTCGGAAGTGAACCGTCGTGCGATTGAGCGCTTTGAGGTCGATTTGCCGTGCCGTATTTCAGCCTCGGGCGGCGGTGCGGCCGCTGCCCGGATCACAGACTTCTCCGCCGGAGGCGCCTGCGTCCGGGATGGTCCGGCGATGCGCACCGGGGAACGAGGCACCCTCGACGTTGACGGCGTGGGCTTTCCGCTGCCGTTTCAGGTACGGCGGATGGAAGCAGGCGCCCTTCACGTCGCGTTCGAACTGAGCGACGCGGTTGCCGCTCGCTTCGAGCCAATCCCTGAACGTCTGTCACGCCGCCGCGCGGCATGATACCGGCCGCTCAGAGCCGGTTCGCATAATCCGCGGATTGAAGCGGCGTCGTCCGTGCCATCACGTCGGCGGCGCCTGGCGCCGCCCAATCACTTTCCGCAATTGAACGTCGAGCTGCTTTGGTGAGATCGGTTTGATCAGATAACCATCGATCTGTAGCTTCGACGCCGCGATGACCGTCGCTTGCTCGGCGTGTCCGGTCAGGATCACCACCGGCGTTTCGCGCATCGATGTCTCCGGATGCTTGCGCAATAGCTCGACGAACCGAAGGCCGCCCATCCTCGGCATTGTGATGTCGCACAGGACCACGTCCGGTTTCGACCGGTCGACCTCGAGAAGTGCGACGTCGCCATCGTCGGCCTCGGTCACGACGAAGCGGCCGACCGCTCGCAGTACCGCTTTGATCGTACCGCGGATGAATCGTTCGTCGTCCACAACGAGGATTTTGAGTCCATCCAGCTGGGTCATGTCACCGCCTCAAAATTTGCAACGAACTCGCCGATCGCCTCTCGCGCGTCACGCCACGCCGTGGCGACCTCGTCCACCAACTCACGCAGTGCGGGCGCGGGCACATCCGATGCCGCTGCTTCCAGCCGGCGTCCAATTCCACCAAGGCACACTGCTCCGGCGGCCAGCGAGGCGCCCGCCAGATTGTGCGCGCTCGTTGCCAGGGCGCTCCGATCTTCCGCGGCGGCACTCCGTTCGATCTCCAGGACCAGCCTGGCGGCCGCATCGACAAAGTCGTTAAGCCACTCCCGGCCCTCGGCCGCGTCGTCCGCGAACAATTCACGACAGGTTGCGGGATCGAACGCCACGGCCGCCACGGGACCATCGGCGAGAATGGGTTCGAAGGCGGGGGGGTCGGCATCGGCGGGATTCGCCAGACCAGCGACAGCCGCCAGCAGCCGGCGCAGGTCGATCGGCTTGGCGACGACATCGTTCATCCCGGCTGCCAGGCAACGCGCGCGCATTTCGATCGAAACGTCCGCGGTCAGTCCGAGAATGGGCATGGAGGATTTGCCGCGTTCCGCCTCGTCCGCGCGGATCATCCGCGTCAGAGTGGCGCCGTCGATTTCCGGCATGTGGCAGTCGGTTATTAGCAG
>JBEKGV010000859.1:0-2689 GCA_050012615.1 Acetobacteraceae bacterium
AACGTCGGAATGGAGGCCGGCAGCAGCATGTCGAATAGATGAGGTTGGGCGAAACGTTCCCCGAACTCCGTCAAAAGCCGCCGCATCGCCGCGCCATACTGTCTGGTTTCCAACGAGAACATAGAGCGGCCGACGATGTCCAACGCCAAAGTTTGCATGAACGTCAACAGATCGAGCGGTTGATTTGGGTCCAGTGCCTCCAATGCCTCGACCGTCGATGTCATGATGTGACGGCACAATAACGGCAGCACTCTGGGGCCCAGTGCAGGAGCTATCGTGCGCCGCTGGAGCCGCCAGGCGTCGCCGCTGCTCAGCAGCAGGCCGTTGCCGGTGATCGGGCGCAGAATGCGAATCGAGGCCGGGGTGCGTCTGTAATTTGCGTGGTTGTCTACCAGAACGTGATGGATCGCGTCCGGCGCATTGAGCAGGAAGTTTTTGCGGCCAAAAAACTGCCGCACCAGGACCTGGTCGTGATAGGCGGCCTCGGGCCACATGGTCAGCGCGTTTTCCCGGATCGCGCGCAGAAAGCCACGCATAGGCAGCGGCGCTTCCGGCGGCGTCGGTACCGGCGGAACGAACAGCCCAGACGCGATCGTGTCCATCAGTCCGGGATGACCGCGATCGCCGCCATTTCGATCAGGTAATCAGGGTGCGTGAAACCGCTGACCGCGACCATCGTGGAGGCCGGCGGCGGGCTGGGGAAATACTCGCGGCGGACGCGGTGGATAACGGCGAACCCCGACATATCCTTCACGTAGACGTCGACGCGGCAAATATCGGCCATCGTACCACCCGCCGCCTCGACCGCCGCCTTAACGTTTTCGCACATTTGGCGAGTTTGCGCCTCGATATCGCCCACGCCGGCGATCGTTCCATCCACGCATTTCGAGGTCATGCCGGAGATGAACACAATCCGTCCGCGCGCCTCGATCGCGTTAGCCTGGGAGAAGTGGCCACTGGGCTTGCCGATGCGTTCCGAAACGATTTGTTGACGGGGCATCGTGATCTACTCCGCCGCGGCGCGCGGGGTGTAAGCGGGAATGTCAGCGCGCAGCGCCGTTTCCATCGGCCGAGGCCACCAGCGATGGTCCCACTCGGCAAAGTGTTTTCTTAGAGTGGGCATGACCTTTTCCGCGAACAACAGGCTGTTGTGACGCGTCAACTGCTTGTTCATGTTGCCGAACTGCATCAACAGCATCAGATTGCCGACGTTCAAATTTTCCGCCAGTTCGATCATCTGCTCGGTTACATCCTTGGGTGACCCGATGACGATATAGCCGGCGTCGACGAGGTCCTTCATTTCCGTCGGCCGCGCGACGGTCCGCAGCGCGGCTGCGCTGACCTGGCTGGTAAGACCGGAACGTTGTGTCGCCTCCGTCGAGTAGCCGGGCGGAGCCGCGAAGCGCGGGTCGAAATGCAGGCAGCGACCGAAAAAATATTCAGCCGCTTCGGTGTACATATCCAGCGCCTGATCGCGACTCTCCGCCACGGCGATCGTCTGAGCGAAGGCGGCGCGGTACGGATTGCGATCCTTGCCCAATCGATCCATTTCGGCCCAATAACCGTCCATCGTGGCCTGGCCGGCCTTATGGCCGTAATAGGACAAATAACAATAGACGTAGTCCATCTCGGCGCACCACTGCCACGTTTCGACCGAACCGCCGCCGGGAATCCAGATCGGCGGATGCGGCTTCTGAATCGGCCGAGGCCAGATATTCACGTAGCGCTGCTGATTATACCGCCCATTGAACGCGAAGGTCTCCGGATCCTGCCACGCCCGCATTACCAGATCGTGCGCCTCAAGATAACGTTCTCGAAGCTGGCTTGGGTTCTGCCCGTAAGCGAAACAATCATCCATCGGCGTGCCGACCGGAAATCCCGCGATCAGCCGTCCGCCCGAGATCACGTCGATCATGGCGAATTCCTCCGCCACCCGCGTCGGAGGATTATACAGCGCGATGGAGTTGCCCATCACGCAGATCGTCGCATCCGACGTCCGCCGCGCCAGTGAGCTGGCGATCAAATTCGGCGAAGGCATCAGCCCATAGCCGTTGGAATGATGCTCGTTCACGCAGATCGCGTCGTATCCAAGGTCCGCTGCGTATTCGAGCTCATCCATGAAGTCGTTGTACATCAGATGGGCTCGCTTCGGATCAAACAGCGAGGAGTGGATGTCGACCCAGACCGACGGGTGCTTTTCCTTGAAGTCCTCCGGCAGCTCGGTGTACGGCATCAGGTGGAACCACATCAGCTTCATGGCAGGAAAACTCCCGGTCTGGCTTCGGTTCAGTTGTTACACGATGCCGGCCACTGCCAGCAATGTGGCGAGGCCAGCCTCCATGCCACGCAAGCTGGCATCGGGTTCGACGTCGATCCATTCGTCCAGCGAATGCTCGCGCGCGCCGGTGCCACCGGAGCCGATCCTGATCGCTGGAATACCAAGGCTCATCGGGATATTGGCATCGGTGGAGGACGCTTCGAACCTTGTCTCGAACCCGCGGGCGTTGATCGCCGCCTGGGCGAACTGCACCAACTCGTGCGATTCGCTTGTGTGACCGGCGGGGGCACCTCGATCAATTCCATTCCAAACGCCGTGTGGACCGAGTTCGATCTGCGATCGGAATCAATCGGCGAGCTGACAGCGCTCGAGCAGCGGTTTCTGCAAATCATCGACGCTGCGGTGGCGGCG
>JBEKGV010000860.1:0-2687 GCA_050012615.1 Acetobacteraceae bacterium
GCGGCGCGGTTTCGTCCTGCTTCCGCAACACCCGGATCATTTTGGCGAGCTCGTCCATCAGCGCGGCCTTATTGTGCAGCCGTCCCGCCGTGTCGATCAGCAAAACGTCGGCACGTTCGGTCCGGGCCCGCGTCAACGCATCAAACGCCAAACCGGCTGAATCGGCGTTCTGGCCGCCGGAGATCACCGGCGCTCCGGTCCGCTGGCCCCAGATCTGCAGTTGCTCCACCGCCGCCGCGCGGAACGTATCGCCCGCGACGAGCACCGCGCGCTTACCCTCGTCATGATACTGCTGGGCCAGCTTGCCGATCGTCGTCGTCTTGCCGGTGCCGTTCACGCCAACCACCAGCACCACATGTGGTTTCAACGCCGGATCGAGCACCAGCGGCTTCGCGACCGGCACCAGGATTTCGGCGATTTCCTCAGCCAGCGCCTGCTTGATTTCCTCATCGGTGACCTCGGTGCCAAAGCGGGTCCGCCGGAACGCCGCGATCACCCGAGCCGACGCGTCGACGCCAAGATCGGCGGAGATCAACAGATCTTCCAACTCCTCCAACGCCTGCTCGTCGAGCCGGCGTTTCTTGAAAACGGTCGTCAGCGTCTCGGTGATGCGGGAGGTGCTGCGCGACAGACCCTCTTTGAGCCGGTTGAAGAAGCCGCCAAGCGCCATCAGGCGGCCTCCGCCAACAGACCCTCGCCCGAGGTGCCAATGACCCGGGCGGAAAGCACGCGTCCAGGCGTCGTTTCCGATATGAGACGAACTGGCGCGAAATGCTCGGTATGCCCTGACCGCTTGCTTTCCGTCAGGATCGATACGATCCGGTTCTGTTGTGTTTCGAAGAAAGCGTGCGACGCCGCCTGAGCGGCCTCGCGCAATCGGGCCGCACGTTCCTTCCGCACCGGCTTCGGCACGGGCGGCATGCGGGCGGCGGGCGTGCCGGGACGCTCGCTGTAGGGGAACACGTGCAGGAAGGGCAGGGCGTTCGTTTCGACGAACGCGAGCGTCTCCTCGAACAACGCATCCGTTTCGGTAGGGAAACCGGCGATCAGGTCGGCGCCGATCGCGATTCCCGGCCGCGCCAGGCGCGCGCGTTCGATCACACGCGCCGCGTCCGCCGCCAGATGGCGCCGCTTCATTCGTTTCAGGACCAGGTCGCTGCCCGCCTGCAGGGACAAATGCAGATGCGGCATCAGGCGCGGTTCATCGGCGATCAGGCGCCACAAATCCTCGTCGATGGAGGCCGGATCCAGCGACGACAGCCGCAACCGGCGCAACTCCGGCACCTGCGCCAAAAGCCGGCGCACAAGCTGCCCCAGACCGGGGCGGCCTGGCAGGTCAGGGCCATAGGAGCCGATGTCGACGCCGGTCAGCACAACCTCCTGAAACCCCTCTTCCACCAGCGCCCTCAACTGGGCCACGACTGCTCCGACGGGCACCGAGCGATTGGGGCCGCGGCCGAAGGGGATGACGCAGAACGTGCAACGGTGATCGCAGCCCTGCTGCACCTGCACGAAAGCCCGAGCCCGCCCTGCGAACTCGGTCACCAGATGCGCCGCCGTCTGACGTGCGATCATGATGTCGCCGACCAGCGAGCCCGCACCGGCGGTCCAACTCTCCGGCTGGAGCTTCTCCGCGTTGCCCAGTACGCGGTCGACGCCGGGAAGCGCCGACCAGGCGGCAGGGTCGATCTGGGCTGCGCAGCCGGTCACCACGATCCGGGCATCCGGCCTTTCGCGTGTCAGCCGCCGGATGGCCTGGCGTGCCTGCCGTTCGGCCTCGGCGGTCACCGCGCAGGTGTTGACGATCACGGTTTCGGCCCCGACAGTTTCGCCAGCCGGGTGGGCAAGCCCGCGCATCACCTCGCTCTCATAGGCATTCAGGCGGCAACCGAAGGTGACGATCTCGACGCTCATCGCGCGGCAGTCTTATCCGCCCGCGCGGCAACCCGGAAGGGGACTGCGGCCCAGGGGAGAGCGGCCCAGGGGAGAGCGGCCCAGGGGAGAGCGGCCCAGGGGAGAGCGGCCCAGGGGAGAGCGGCCCAGGGGAGAGCGGCCCAGGGGGGGAGCGGCCCAGGGGGAGCGGCCGGGGAAGAGAACGGGGATGGCAGCGCCTGTGTTACGCTACCTTCGCCGCCGGTTGCCTGGCTTCCATCAGGCGCGCTACCGCTGCCGCGAATTCCGGATCGACTTTGCCATCCAGGAACCGGGCATGCAGTTCCCCGGATGCCCCGATGGAACGGACCTCGAATTGTGCCCGGGAATCGCCGGCATGCGTCAGGGTAAGGCTGCCGAGCCGACCGGCCGAGGGCACCTTCGCATTGCCGATATCGATGAACGCGCCGTGAGCGGACAGATCACGCAATGTTCCCGGGATCGTGGCTCCGTCGCCGTCAAGCCTGATCGAACACGCGACGTCGACCGGTACCCGCTGCTCTATCCTGCGATCGGCTTCCGTGGTGGCGGTCCGCACGGTGCGCACCAATGCCGTTTGTAACGCCATGACATCGGTGACCACGACCCCGGCATTGTGCCGCAAATGCGCCACCTGGTGCCCGGTGGTCGTGGCCTCCTTCGATACCTCGTTCATCAGCCCGGTAATAAGCTGTACCGCTTCACCGTTCTCCGCGACATTGCGGGCGATTTCGTGGGTCGCGGCGGTTTGCTGCTCGATGGCGGCGGCTACCGAC
>JBEKGV010000861.1:0-2684 GCA_050012615.1 Acetobacteraceae bacterium
TGCCGACACGATCGCGCCTTACCTGACCCAGGAGCAAGGCAAGCCGCTGCCCGAAGCCAGGGGCGAAGTCCTGGCGGGCGCCGACGTCATCGACTGGTTCGCCGAAGAAGCCCGCCGCACTTACGGCCGCGTAATCCCCGCGCGGGCTCAGGGCATCTACCAACTCGTGGTCAAGGAACCGGTCGGCCCGGTCGCCGCGTTCACGCCGTGGAACTTTCCCATCAACCAGGTGGTGAGGAAGCTCTCGATCGCGCTGGCCGCCGGATGCTCGATCATCGTGAAGGCGCCGGAGGAAACACCCGCGTCGCCCGCCGAACTGATCCGCTGCTTCGCCGATGCCGGAGTGCCGGCCGGCGTCATCAACCTGGTCTACGGCGTCCCGTCCGAGATATCGGAATATCTCATTCCGCATCCGATCATAAAGAAAATGTCGTTCACCGGCTCCACCGCGGTCGGCAAACAGCTCGCCGCCCTCGCCGGTCTCCACATGAAGCGCGTCACCATGGAACTGGGCGGTCATGCTCCCGCCATCGTGTTCGACGACGCCGACGTCGAAGTCGCGAGCCGCCTGCTCGCGGGCGCGAAATTCCGCAATGCCGGTCAGGTCTGCGTGTCGCCCACGCGGTTCCTCATCCAGGAGAAGGTGTACGAGCAATTCGTCGACTCGTTCGTCGGCCATGCGAAGGCGTTGAAGGTTGGCGATGGGATGGAGAAGTCCACCAACATGGGTCCGATGGCGAACCCTCGCCGCATCACCGCGATGGAGATGTTCATCGGCGACGCCACGCAAAAGGGCGCCACGGTCAGGACAGGCGGCAACCGCATCGGCAACAAAGGCAATTTCTTCGAGCCGACCGTCATCACCGATGTACCGATGGACGCGCGCGTCATGCACGAGGAGCCGTTCGGCCCGCTGGCCGTCATCTCATCATTCAGCGGGTTCGATGATGTCGTGACAGAGGCGAACCGGTTGCCGTACGGGCTCGCGTCGTACGCCTACACCCGCTCGGCCAAAACAGCGAACGCCATCGCATCCGCGGTGGAGAGCGGCATGATCGCGATCAACCACCACGGGCTTGCGCTCCCTGAAGTTCCGTTCGGCGGAGTGAAGGATTCCGGCTATGGCTCCGAAGGCGGGTCGGAGGCGATCGAGGGTTATCTGAACACGAAATTCGTCACACAGGCGGGTCTCTGATCGCATAAACCCGGGGACGATCGCATCGTCCCCGGGTGAGGCTTTGGTCACCGTTATATACCATTAAATACGACATCCAGGGAGTTGTCGTTCCATGGCGGACACGGGATATTCGGTTTTCGCACCGTTCGCGCGAGCTCCCGGGCTCGCCGCGGCGCCGAGCATCCGAAACGATCAGTCCGTCATTCGTATCGATGAACGTCAGTGCAGCCACGGCTTTGCTCTGGCTCCGCTTCCGCCGCCTCTGGTGAAACGTCCAATGGCCACGCAGCCGGATGACCAGGAAGATCCAGCGACACGCCGCACCAAGATCTGGGAATTCAGCCAGAACCTGCATTGTTCCATCATCGGCACCTGTCTCTCGACCGGGGAGCTGCGGCAAACATTGACCCGCCTCAGCCTGGCGCGAAGCGATTGGACCGATCACGACATGCATCACAAGGCGGTCAGCCTCGCCGCCAGGCACGATCAGGCCGCGAAGCTGCTGCACAAGGCGCTGGATCGCCGGCACAAATTGCCGATCAGCCAGTTCGGCAAGGCCCGCACCGAGGCCGAACTCACCGCGCTATGGCGCGATGCCGTGAAACGAGGCGATATCCCGGGCGCGTACTGGGCTGTGCTGACCCACCCCGCCACGACCCAGGCTCTGGTGCGGCTGGTGTTCGGCGAAGTGCATATGTTGTCCCATCTCGTTGGTGCCGCCAATCGCGCGGATATCCGACGACTATGCGATCTCGAGCAGCAAAACGCCGAACTGGAAGCAAAGCTGCGGCGTCAGCAGGAGGCGTTGCACCAGGCTGTCGTGACCCGTGACGCAAGTATTCGCGATTTGCGCCAATCGTTGCGCCAGCGGCTGACGGAAGAAGCGCCCGTTGCCACCGGCGATGAAGGCTCGGCATTGCGCGCGCTTGTCGCCGACCTGGAGAAGCGGCTCGCGGCCGAAAGCCGCCGCCGCGCGGCAGTCGAAACGCGGCTTACGCAAACGCGCGACGAACTGGCACGGGAACGCTCGGCGCGCGATGTGCTTGAATCCGAGGCCGCCACTTTGCGCGCCGAACTTTCCACCATCGAGGCCGATCTTCATCCGGAGGCCGCGGAAACATCATGGCGGATGGACGGCGTGTCGCTGCTCTATGTTGGCGGCCGTCCCAATCAGATCACGCATCTGCGGGCGCTGTCCGAACGCCGCGGCGCGGAACTTCTGCACCACGACGGCGGCATCGAACACCATCCCGACCTGCTGGCCGGACTGGCGTCACGCGCCGATATCGTGCTGTTCCCGGTGGACTGCGTCAGTCACGACGCCGCGCTGATGGTCAAGCGCCTCTGCCGGCAGACCGGAAAGCCTTTCATTCCCCTGCGGTCCGCCAGCACCACATCATTTCTCGCCGCGCTACGGCCTCTGGGCGTCACCCAAGCCGCGGCTGCCGAGTGATCAGACGCCGACCATGACGTCCGAGGCCTTGATGACCGCGGTGGCCGCCATGCC
>JBEKGV010000862.1:0-2678 GCA_050012615.1 Acetobacteraceae bacterium
CGGGCCCGAACATTTCGACGTGGACTCTGGGCCAGGGAATGCCCCACGTCGCCAGGCCTTTCTGGAAATCCTCGAGGAATCCGGGCGGACCACACAGATAGAAATCAGCGTCTTTGGGAACCTCAAGCTCGTGGAGCAGCTCAACCGAAAGATGGCCAGGTCGATCGAAGTCCTGTCCGGGCATGTCTCCCGCCTCGGGCCGGCTGTAGATCACGCAGCGACGAGAGGCATGGAGCGCGACGAGCAGATCGTCCGCCTCCCTGGCGAACGATTGGTGCGCCCGATCGCGGGCTGAATGCAGCCACCAGATCGGCCGCGACGCCCCGGCGTTTGTAGCAGCCGCGGCATGCAACATCGCCAACATCGGCGTGACGCCGACGCCGGCACTGATAAGAACGACGGGGGTCGCACCCGCGGCGAGCGTGAACGAGCCGCGCGGGGCGCTGATCTCCAGGCGACTGCCTTCCCGCACGCTCTGGTGGAGAAAGCCGCTTGCGAGGCCGCGCTCGTTTTTGGCGCCAATGCGATAGGTGGGGGTCCCGGGCGGACCGCACAGCGAATAGCTTCGCGTGACGACGGGAGCATCCGGGCTCGGCCTCATGCGGACCATGATGTATTGCCCGGGTAGCGCCGGTGGCAGCGGCGAACCATCTTCGGCGGCGAACTCGAACGATCGGACGTCCGCGCTTTCCTCGCGCGAAGCAACCACCACGACCGGGCGGAACCCACGCCACGCAAGGGGCGCCGATGCGCCTAAGCCGAGGCCGGCGTTGCCCGTTGTGCCTCCCGTTTCGGCGGCGGTGAGCAGCGCCTGCATCGAGCCTTGCCAGTCCGGGCTGAGTGCCGGAATTCGGACTGCGCGGCGCAAGGCTTCGACCGGGTGCTCCGCCGAATACAGGAGGGCATCGACCTCGGCGACCGTCATGCGCCCGGGACCGTCAGAGAGCTTCTCGACGCGGTCGCCGGCGCCGATCTCACCTTCCTCTATGACGCGGAAATAAAAGCCGGGCCGGTGGTGCGCGACCAGCAGCGCGGCGATCTCGGGGCGGTTCAACCTGATGCCGACGCGGTAGCAAGTATCGCGTGGCTGGCTGACCTCGACGACGGCGCTGCCGATCCTGAAACGATCGCCGATGCAGACTTCGTTATCGGCGAGGCCTTCCACGGTGAGGTTCTCGCCGAAATTCCCGGCCACGAGATCCGATCGCCCAAGATAGTTCGCCCAGTACCGGTAGGAATCGAGCTGGTATACCATGATCGCTCGTTGTTCGCCGCCATGGCCGCGAAGGTCCCCTTGGCCGTCGCCATCGAGATTCAGTCGGCGCGCGACAATCCGCCCCATCACCGGTGTCTTCCAGACCGCCGTCCGAACGGTCCTGCCCTGCCAGGCGACGTTCTGAGGAAGTCCGACGTTAACCGAAACGATCACGCCCATCATGGAATCTCCGGCGATGTCGGTTGAACCGAACTTATCTCGCACTGCTCGCGTTTGTTGCGGAAACGGACCAGATGAACCCGGCGGCCGGGATCGCGTCAGATCCGTGTGCAAGAGGAAACATTGTAAAGCGAAGCGCATCGGCGGTTGCCATGCTCAGACCCTTCGTTGATTCTCTGGGCGCGGCTTGCGGAGAAACAGCACAAGCGGGCTGACGATGAGCATCGCGATCATCATGACCTTGAATTGGTCGATAATCCCGACAAACGCCGCCTGCCCGGTGACCATATCGTTGAGCCTGGCAAGCCCCGGCCCGGCGACCGAATTCCCGACATGAGCGGCGGCGCGGTAGGGCGTGAGATCCTTCGCGAGCGCGACGTGCATGGCCTGGGTATTGTCGTAAAAGAAGAACAGGACCAATGCGACGCCGATCGAGCTGCCATAGAGGCGCGACAGATTGAAGAACGCGGTGCCTTCCGGGCGGACTGCCGGATCGAGCGTGCTGAAGGCCGTCTTTGTGAGTGTCGGCAGCAAGATACCCAGGCCTGCGCCTTGAAGCAGGCCCGCGACGAGAACCGGCGACCAGTCCATCTCGGGTGAGTAGCCGAGCATTTGCCAGTTGGCGTAGATGACGAGGACCGTCCCGCCAAACAACAGTAGCCGATTGTCGATCCACGCCGGAACAACGCGGGCCGTTATGATCAGCGCTCCCAAAAGTGCGATGCTGCGCGGAAGCGCCATATAGCCGGTCGTGTCGGCCGGATAGTTGAGCAGATCGTCCAGCATCGGAGATGTCAGGGCTATCGTCGGCAGCAAGACAAAGCCGTACGCGAAGTACATGATCGCGGAAAGAACGAAGTTGCGATCCTTGAACAACGCCTTGTCGAGGAAATGAGCCTTGGTGGTCAGGACGTGCACGAGAAAGAGGTAGAAACCTAGCACCGAAGCAGCCGCCTCCGCCCAGATCTCGGTCGAGTTGAACCACTCCATGCGCTCGCCGCGGTCGAGCAGCATCTGCAACCTGATGATGCCGAAGGAGAACGTCGTCCAGCCGAAGAAGTCGAATGGGGGATTGTGCTCGGCTCGCTTCTCCGGAAGCGAGAGCGACACCGCCAGGAAGATGAAACCCGCGATTGGCAGGACCAGATAAAACATCGAAGGCCAGTCATGATATTCGCTGAGCCAGCCGCCGATGCTGGGACCGCTGAGGACGCCGGCCATCAGGGTCACGGTCCACACCAGG
>JBEKGV010000863.1:0-2671 GCA_050012615.1 Acetobacteraceae bacterium
CGGCGGCGTCTGCACCACGGGCGCCAGTTCCGCGGCCCCGAACGACTGCACCCGCCGTTCGTTGCCGACTGGGCGATAGACGGTATCCCGCATCACCGGCACGCGGCCGATACCCGCGATGAGATGTTCCATCGCCTCGGGCGCGAATTCCTGCCCGTGCTGAGTGCCGGCCGCGCGCGAAATGCTCTCGTTCATCAGCGTGCCGCCCATGTCGTTGGCGCCCGCTTTGAGGCAGAGCGCGGCACCCTCCGGTCCCATTTTCACCCATGACGTCTGGATGTTGGTGATCAGCGGATGCAGCGCCAGCCTGGCGACCGAGTGCATCAGGATCGCTTCCCGCAACGTCGGGCCTTTCCGGGCCATCCCGCGCAAATACATCGGCGCTTCCATATGCACGAACGGCAGCGGCACGAATTCGGTGAAGCCTCCAGTCTCCGCCTGCAAGTCTCGCAGCACAAGCAAGTGCCGGGCCCAGTTGAGGGGACCCTCGACATGGCCGTACATGATGGTGGAGGTGGTGCGCAGCCCAAGCGCATGCGCCGCGCGAGCGACATCGACCCACTGCTGTGTATTGATTTTATCGGGACAAATGATGGCACGGATCTCGTCATCGAGGATTTCCGCCGCCGTTCCCGGCAGGGTCCCCAATCCCGCGTCCTTCAGGTCCGCCAGGAACTCGCTGAGCGATTTCCCGAGTGTGGCGGCGCCCTGAGTAACCTCCAGCGGCGAGAAGGCGTGGATGTGCATCCCCGGTATCGCCGCCTTGATCGCCTTGCAGATATTTACATATGTAGCGCCGGTATAGTCGGGATGAATGCCGCCTTGCAGGCAAACTTCGGTGGCACCACGATCCCACGCCTCTTGCGAACGGCGCACGATTTCGGACATGTCGAGATCGTAAGGTGTACCGCGCAGCGCCTCATGCGTCTTTCCCTTGGAAAAGGCGCAGAATTTGCAGCGATAATAACAGATGTTCGTATAGTTGATGTTGCGGTTCACCACATACCGAACGACGTCACCGCTGACCGAGCGGCGAAGCTCATCCGCGACGGAAATCACTCGCTCGTAATCAGCGTCGCGGGCCGTGAACAGCCGCACGATGTCGGCCTCGTTCAACTGGTCGCCGGCGGTGGCGCGTGCGAGGATCGCCTCGACCGCCGGGTCGACCCGGGACAGCAGAACCGGGCGCGGCTTCGGTGAAATGACCTCGCCGGGCGACCAGGCGTCGTCGCGCGCCCAGCCTTCGGAATCAGACTGTTGCCGCACGCGCGGTGCGACTTTCTTATCGAGCCATCGATCCGCGTCGGCCGACCAGGCCGGATAGATCGGCAGGCGAGGGACCAGAATCTTGTCCATCTCCGCCGTATGTCGCGCCAGCGCATCCAGTTCAGGCCAGGGTGCTTCGGGGTTCACATGGTCGATGGTGACCGGCGACACGCCGCCCCAGTCGTCGATGCCGGCGGAGATCAGGTTATCGTAAACCCCGGGGGAAAGATTCGGTGGCGCCTGAACATGCACGTCGGCTGGAAGGATCAGCCGCGCCGAGGCGATGGTCCACAACAAATCCTCAAGATCGGGTTCGTCCGCGTCCGCCCGTTTCGTATCGGGCTTGGCACGAAAGTTCTGCACGATCACTTCCTGGATGTGACCATATCGTTCGTGCAAACCGGCGATCGCCTCCAGCGCGTCCAGCCGATCCGAGCGGGTCTCGCCGATCCCGATCAATATACCGGTCGTGAACGGAACCTGCAGATCCCCCGCCAGCCGCAGCGTTTCCATTCGCACGGCGGGATGTTTGTCGGGCGAGCCGTAATGAACTCCGCCGGGCTGGCACAGTTTCTCGCTGGTCGACTCCAGCATGAGACCCTGGCTCGCGGAGACTTCTCGTAATGCCGCGATCTCGTCGCGCGTCATCACGCCCGGGTTCACGTGCGGCAGAAGATTGGTTTCCTTCAGCACCAGAGCGCACATCGCCCGCAGGTAGCTGATCGTCGTCGGATGGCCGAGTTCCGCCAGGGCCTCACGCGCCGCGCGGTACCGGAGTTCGGGTTTGTCACCAAGCGTGAACAACGCCTCGGTGCAGCCGGCCGCCTGGCCCGCCCTGGCGATCGCGAGCACCTCGTCGGCGGACAGATAGGCGGCGTGACCCGCGCGCGGCCGTTCGGCGAACGTGCAATAATGGCAAACGTCGCGGCACAGTTTCGTCAGCGGAATGAACACTTTTCGCGAATAGGACACGAGGCGTCCGTACGCCCCGTCTCGTTTTTCGACCGCCGCCGACAACAAATCCGGCAGCGGCGCCGATTCCAGCCAATCTCTGTCGATCATGATGCTTTCCGAACCACTTCTTCGCCGAAGCGTTGCAGCGTTTCCAGGGTTTGCTCGATCGTCGGCCGCTGCAGGTAGACGATGAGGTGGTTGACGCCAACCGCTTTCAGGGCGGCGGCGTCCGCCAGCATATCATCACTGGAGCCGGAAAACATCTGCCGCTCCCCATCCGGCAGATTTCTGGGCTGCCACGTTGGCGGGGCGAAGAAAATATAGGCGACGTCGAGCGACGCCGGGTCGCGGCCCACCTTTTCCATCTCCCGGTGCATGCGCTCGATGCCGGTCTTCATACGGCCCGGCGAGGTCATCGGGAACCGATTGTTGTTCGACGCCGGATACCAGC